>DASYTP010000342.1:0-8436 GCA_036002145.1 Bacteroidota bacterium
CTCGCCGGGGGTCATCATTGTTCTTGCCGGGGATGGTAAAATCGTCGAGGTCAATCGACGGGCAATCGCGGCGCTGCAATCGAGCGCGAAGAGCCTGCTTGACGGATCATTCTACGACCTGTGTGTGCCCGGTGAACGAGAACATATGCAGCAACTCGTCGAAGAGTGCATAACATTTTCCAGGACGATTTCGGCACAGACAAAGCTGCATTCGGGCGACGGACAACCCATCGACGTGGATATCTCGCTGAGTTGTTACCCGTCGAAGAAACGGGTGAAGAATCGTTACTGCGTGATTATCGGCCGGGACATCTCTGAAGATAAGAAAAAGGAGCTGGACCTGCTCCGTTTCTCCAATATAGCACATCATACGGTCAACCCGCTTGAGATAACCGATGCCAATGGTCACATTATTTACGTCAATCCGGCCTTCGAGAAGGCCAGTGGATACTCCAGGGAGGAGCTCATCGGCAAGAATCCAAATATCTTCGGCAGTAACAAACAGCCGAAGAGTTTCTGGCAGAAAATGTGGAGCACGATCACCTCGGGCGAGGTATGGGTGGGAGAGGTGGAAAATCGCCGGAGAAGCGGCGAGCCGTATTTTACCCAGTTGTTAATCTCCCCGATTATCGATGGTGAAGGGAAGATTGTCGGCTTCTTTGGCGTCCATCGTGACATTACGAATCAAAGGCACCTTGAGCAGCAACTCGTCCACGCTCAAAAAATGGAAAGCATCGGGATGCTCGCTGCAGGACTTGCCCATGAAGTTGGAAATCCGCTGACCTCCATCTCCTCGCTCGTGCAGGTGATCCAGCGTGAGACCAAAGACGAATTCACCCAGGACAAATTAGAGCTCATCAAGAGCCAGATTACGCGAATTTCCCGTATTATCCGGGGACTCGTCGATTTCTCGCGCCGGTCGTCGTACGAGGTTCAATTGACGGAGATTAACAAGAGCCTTCGTGAAGCAGTGGAAATTGTCCGTGTCGGGAAAAAGGCGAAGGAGATCTCCATTAGCGTCGAATTCGGCAACGATATACCAAAACTTCCGCTGGTCCCGGATCAGATTGAACAGGTGTTCATCAATGTTCTGATAAATGCAGTGGATGCCGTGCACGCGGCGTCGGTCACACCCACCGGGAGCGAGAAGAAGAAGGAAGGCAAAATCTCCGTGCGATCTGCGCTGATCGAAGAGAAGGTTGTCGTAACGATCGAGGATAACGGCAAGGGGATTCCGGAGGAATTCCTGGTTAAGATCTTTGAGCCGTTCTTCACCACGAAAAAAGTGGGCGAGGGCACCGGGTTGGGTCTGTGGGTAAGTTACGGGATCATCAAGAGTTTTCAGGGAGTCATCGCTGTGCAAAGCGTCGAGGGGACCGGGACGACGTTCACGATCAAACTTCCAATTCATCCGGACATTTCATAAGCATCAGGACCACCATGTATGGCAGATAGAATCCTAGTTGTCGACGATGAAAAAATCATACGGGAATCGATTTCTTTCATTCTGAAAAAGGAAGGGTACTCCATCACCGAAGCAGCGAACGGCAAGCAGGCCTACGACAGGCTGCTTGTCGAATCATTTGATCTCATTATCACCGATCTTGAGATGCCGGAGATGAAGGGTATCGAATTGCTCGGACATGCAATGCATATCAACCCGCAGTCAATGGTCGTGATTATCACGGCCTACGGCTCGCTTGAGACAGCCATCACGGCGCTGCGGAACGGGGCAAGCGACTACATTTTGAAGCCGATTGAATTTGAAGAACTGCTCGTCAAGGTTCATCGGCTGCTGGAACATCGGAAGCTCGCGCTTGAAAATCAATACCTCAGGAAAGAGGTCAACAGGGAATTCGATTTTTCAAAACTTGTCGGCAAAAGCCCGGAGATGCAGAATGTATTCGACACGATACAAAAGGTCTCGCCGACGGACAGCACGGTGCTCGTTTCAGGAAAGAGCGGTACGGGAAAGGAACTCGTTGCGAGAGCAATTCATCTCAGCAGCAAGCGTTCGGGAAAGCCCTTCATTGCCGTCAACGCGGGCGCAATTTCTGAGACACTCATTGAGAGTGAGCTCTTTGGCCATAAGAAGGGGTCGTTCACCGGCGCCGTTGCCGATAAGGTCGGTTACTTCAAGGCCGCCGATGGCGGCACATTACTCCTGGATGAAATCAGCGAGATGCCGATGCCGTTACAGGTGAAACTGCTGCGCGCACTCGAACAGGGAGAGATCACGCCTGTCGGCACCACGGCTCCCATTCCCATCGACGTTCGGATACTCGCATCGACAAACCGGGATTTGCGCATGGAAGTGGAAGCCGGCAGATTTCGTCAGGACTTGTTCTACCGTCTGAATGTCGTCGAGATTCACCTGCCTTCACTCACCGAGCGGAAGGCCGATATTCCACTCCTCGTCGAGCATTTTGTGGACGTCTATAAGAAGGAAATGCGTAAAGACATCAAAGGGGTCAGCAATGAGGTGATGCGTCTGCTCATGCAATATCAGTGGAAAGGCGAAATACGGGAACTGGAAAACATCATCGAGCGTGCGGTTATTTTTTGCGCTGGTGAGTTCATCACGCTCGATAATCTGCCTGATTTCTTTCGCGGGGATATCAGCATCACCGTCCAGGGGGATATGGCTTCGCTTCAGGTCGCGATGAAGGATTTCGAGAAACAGTACATTCTCGCGATCTTACGGAAGAACAATTTGGATAAGGAACAGGCTGCAAAAGATCTTGGGGTCAGTCTTCCCACTCTCTACCGGCGCATCAAGGATCTGGCCATAGCACTCTGACGCGGCCGTGGTGGCTCAGTGTTCGAAATCCCTTCTTTTTCAAACTTGAGATACGGCGGCATATAAAATCTCAGGAATGATAAACCGATCCTCCGTTCTTCCTCATACTGCCGCAAAACCCTCTTCTCTTGCTTAATTTAAAGGCTTTCAGCATTTCTCCCGCCGCAATTTCGATACCTGTCGTGGCACACATATTGAGTCATTGGATAGTGGATATGCAAGTAACGGCGTGAAAGTAACGATTACACAAAAGAACCGAGGGCGCTCCAGGAAAGTGGTAATGTCGCGACAGAAAACTGTGCTTGTTCACCAACGCGCCGAATTGCAGATGTTGCTGCATGTCATGGAGCATGACAGGGGCTCGATTCCTGCCAGATGGCAGGTTGAATCGCTGAAAAAGACTTTGTTGGAAATCGAGCAGGACATGCGTCGACATCCTCACCGGAAAGGGTAAGAGCGATGAAAACTACCGAACGAAATCACTCCAGACAAGAGATCGTAGATCATGCCGGGGCCAGGCAGCCTACTATAGTATTTTACAGTCCCGACATGGATTTCTGCGTCAGTTTCAGGTTGCTGTTGCAAAATCAGTATACGATGGTGACAATAACCGATCCCGGGATGTTGCTGATGACGGCAAGGGATTTCATGCCGGAGGTCGTTATTGTCGACTGCCTGCCGACGGAAAAGATGAAAATCAGATTTGAAGTCCTGAGGCGTGAGAACCCTCACGTACGCATCCTTTCATTCTATGCATCACGATTCGATGACAGAGGGGGTCATGAGGATCTTCGCCAATCGGTCGACGCAGCGTTTTCGAAGCCGCTCGACCTGGCAGAAGTGACAGAAAGCATCCACGATCTGATGACCCAGAGCGTGGGAGGCGGAGATGTTTCATCCTGCCACTGAGGTGATCCGCGATTTCGCGCTTCAGCAGAATGGAAGAATGGAGCTCAGGAAATCGCTGCCGAAGAGCCTGCTCCGTGCGTTTGTTATTTCCCTGGTAATTCACCTCGCACTTATCGGCTCGTATTCCGCCGTTCAGTTTTTTGGCGGGGATGAGGAAGAGTCTCCGATAACGGTGCGTTTGATGAAATATAGCGAGCTTGGCCCCCCGCCATCCATCGTGAATGCTGAACAAGTCCCCAGAGTTGGAGTTTCAGTGGCCGCCGCAAAACCGACGATAGGCATACCGGTACCCGTTCCGGATATGGAAATAAATCCTGAGCAAACGATTGCAACACAACAGGAACTATCGGAAATTCAAAGCCCGGTGGCCGCCCTTGGATCAAGTACCGAAGACGTCGTTGTAAAACAGGACATTCAGATCGAGGAGGAGCCGGAGATCGATGCGTTTATCCCGGTGGAAAAGAACCCGATACCGGTCAAAGAAGTAAAGCCCGAATACCCTGACCTTGCCCGGCGTATGGGGATCGAAGGCACCGTGTGGGTGAAAATTCTGGTGAACAAAGAAGGGAAGGTCAAAAAGGCTGTAGTTATCAAGAGCGATTCGGAGCTGCTGAATGAATCATCCCTTCAGGCGGCTCTTCAATGGATCTTCACCCCGGCAGTGATGAGTAACGGACCGGTGTCTGTCTGGGTGGTAGTTCCATTCAGGTTTCAGCTGAACAGGCAATCATAGCTTCTTGCCTTTGCGAAAATCAGCCACTTGCTTCTCAGTTTTGAGAATACTATTTTTCGACCGACATGTTCCAGCGTAATTTCCAGAATTTTCCCGGCATAGACTTTGAAGTGAAGATAGATGTTTAACAAGCAAAGCCAGAAGGTCATAAAGCACAACTAAAATAAAACCTTACTGAAAGGAGCAACAGAGATGCGCGTCTATACCAGTTGTCTGATTCTTCTTGTCTGCATGGTGATCGTACAAACTGCTACCGCCATGCCTAATTTTGCACGGAAGTACGGCATGAGTTGCACGGGATGCCACAACGGTATTCCGAGACTCAATGAAACCGGCTTTAAGTTTCGAGCGGCCGGTTTTCGGATGCCGGATGAGATCGGGAAAGGGGAAACTTCAACCAATGTCGGGGATTACGTTGCGGCACGAACACAGATTCGCGCAGACTGGAAGCAGACGGAAAATGCCGGCGGAGCTGTCACAACCAACAGCAAACAACTCACCTTCCATGAGGTGACGTTCTATCCCATCACAGGCGCATTTGCAAAGAATTTTGCGTCGCTCGTGGAAATGTCGTTCTTATCGGATGAAGCCGCCGAGATCGAGAACGCATACGTTCGTTATGATGCTGGAGAAGAAAGAGCATTTTTTTCGGCGCGCGCCGGTGTGATGCATCCGTTTGAAGGATATGGTGCTTCGGATCGTCCGCTTTCGCTCTCTCGTCCGTTGTTCCAAACTGCCGCAGTTGTGCCGTCGACCTTTACTCCCTGGGGCAAGGATGAGGTTGGAGTGGAGGTTGGTTATGATGTGGACAACACGTCGATTCGGGGAACAGTATTTAATGGATTGACCTCCGCAGGCAAACCTGCACAGGGAGGTGGATTGACGAAGACTCCCGGCTTGCCCTCTTACAATAATAAAGATTTCCAGGTGTTCGCTACACAGCGACTGACTGATGACGGCGGTGGACTGAGCGGATACTTTTATGCAGGCTGGATGGACCCGAATAGTGCATTGCAAAATGCATTCCAGCGATATGCGCTGTATGCAGGCTATCCGGTTGGGAGCGCGCTATTCCTCGGCGGTTTCCAGGCCGGAAAGGATCAGTTTACGAGTGCAACAGCCCCCAACCCTGCAGATATTAGCAGTAACGGTTTTTTTGGCGAAGCCGATTACAACGCCTCCGAGCTTCTCTGGTTTGGAGTACGCTACGATCGTTTTGATCCCTCGGGCGATGCAAGCGACGATGACATTCAGGCTGTGACAGGATTTGCGAACTACTCGTTCGATACCGGCCTACAGTTCATCGGGGAGTATCAATACAAAGACAGCAAGAAAGGCTCCACGGGATCCCAAAAGGATCATGCTCTACAAGTGCGGATGATTTTCATTTATTGACATCCGGCTATCACCGTGAATATCACATCATGATTTTCCGGAATGTTCTTCTCGAGTTCACAAATTCGAACAACATAACGAGAGGAGTAACAATGAGATACATAAGATTCATTCCCATACTTGCAGTTTGTGTGGGGTTATTGGCGATGCCGATGATGGCACAGGAGAAAGCAGCGAATAAGTACGTCGGCGTCAAAATTTGCTCTCCCTGCCACAAGACTGAGAAATCCGGGAATCAATTTGGAATCTGGCAGAAGACGAAACATGCAGAAGCGTTCAAAGTGCTGGCGACTGCCAAGGCAGACGAAGTCGCCAAGGCAAAGGGATTGAAAAAGCCGGCGGCAGAATCACCGGAATGCCTCGAGTGTCACGCGATCACGGTCGATGCAAAGCTGGCTGAGAAGACACTCGATCCGAAGGATGGCGTTCAATGTGAAACATGCCACGGTGCGGGCTCCGGATATAAAACGATTTCCATCATGAAAGATAAGGCAAAAGCGATTGCCGCGGGCATGGCGGAGTACAAAGATGATGCTGCCATCGAAAAAAAGTGTCGAACATGCCATAATGAGAAGAGTCCGACGTATAAGGAGTTCAAGTTCCAGGAGCGTTGGCCCAAGATCAAGCATCCGACACCGAAGAAATCTTAAGGATCCGGTTCAATCGTATTCGAATGGATAGATAATCATCCCTGCCAGTCGCGCAGTATTCGGCTCCAGCCACTCGCAGGGTATCACACATATGAAAAATGGCATTTTTGTCTTCATACTGTTCATCAGCGGTCTCCTGCTGTCTCACCCTGCATTGCTCATTGCACAATCGCGTGCCGAGTGCTTAGCCTGCCATAGTGATCAATCCTTAACGAAGGAAAAAGAAGGCAAACAGGTTTCCATCTTTGTCGACGAGCCTGTTCTGGACAAGTCCCCGCACAAAAAGCTGGTGTGCGTTGCCTGTCACACCGGATTCAACCCGGAGAACATCCCGCACAGAGAATCGATCCAACCGGTCAACTGTCTGACCTGCCATAAAGATGTGGCGTTCAGGCACGTTTTTCACCCGCAGTTGGCGGCCGCTCTCGTTGCTGGCCAGGAGCCCGATGTCTCATGCAAGGATTGTCATGGTACACATGATATAGTTTCTCCGAAGCTGACAGATTCGAAGTTTCATGAATCGAAGCTCGCAGAATCGTGTGGAGAATGTCATGGAGACGTAAAGGAAAAATTTGTTGCATCTTCCCACGGCAAGGCGTTGGCGAATGCGGTTGCCGGTGCTCCGCACTGTTTAACGTGTCACCGGCAAAGTCTCACGGGCCTTGATGCTACACAGGACACCCTGTCGTATAAGATAGCGCAGGAAAAATTGTGTCTCTCCTGCCACCTCGATAATCCGGATGTTCGCTCCCGCACCTCCCCTTCCGCAGGCTTTATTGCGTCGTATGAGAAGAGTGTCCACGGGTCTGCGTTGCTCGACGGGAACCGGCGGGCCGCCAACTGTGTCGACTGCCACGGCAGCCATGAGATGACGAAAGGCAGTGATCCTGCCTCGTCAGTAAACAGGGCGGCTATTCCTCAGACGTGTGGGAAATGCCATGCTGATATCATGAACGAGTTTCGTGAAAGCGTTCATGGCGTTGCTCTTGCCGCGGGAGTGACGGACGCGCCGGTGTGCACGAATTGCCATGGTGAACACACGATCTACGGACACAACGATCCCCGTTCGTCGGTGGCAACGAATAACATCGCAACACAGTGCATCGCCTGTCATGGTTCAGTGAAGCTGACGGAAAAATTCGGCGTCGCAGGGAATCGATCACAGACATTTGCCGATTCGTATCATGGGCTTGCGCTAAAGGGAGGAGCGGTGAACGTAGCCAACTGTGCAAGCTGTCATGGGTCGCATAACATCAGGCGATCGAGCGATCCGGCATCATCGGTCAACAAGGGGAATCTTGCGATGACGTGTGGGAAATGTCATCCGGGTGCAAATAAACAGTTTGCCGTCGGTTCGGTTCATGTCGCCATGACGGCAGCGGAGGACCCGTTATTGTATTGGATTGCGACTGCCTACATTATCCTGATCATCGCAACCATTGGAGGCATGTTCGTCCACAATCTCCTCGATTTCATCAGAAAGTCAAAAAGAAAACTTATGATCCGCCGGGGAATCATCATCGAAGAACATCCCGGGCATAGCTTGTATCTCCGGATGACATTGAATGAAAGATTGCAGCACGGAGCGTTGCTCGTGAGCTTCCTTCTGCTTGCAATCACCGGGTTCATGCTGCGATATCCGGACGCGTGGTGGGTAGCTGCCATACGCACCACAAGCAGTCAGGCGTTCGAATTACGAAGTCTGGTGCACCGCATCGCTGCAGTAGTGATGGTGGCGGCGAGCGCGTATCACATCTCTTACATCAGTTTCACAAGACGTGGCAGAGAATTGCTGCGCGATATCCTGCCGAAGATTCAGGACCTTGGAGATGCAATCGCAGTGATGAAGTACAATCTCGGCATCTCGAAGATCAAGCCCAGGTTGGGCAGGTTCAGCTATGTTGAAAAGAGCGAATACTGGGCTTTGGTGTGGGGAACAATCGTCATGG
>DASYTP010000343.1:0-8171 GCA_036002145.1 Bacteroidota bacterium
ATTTCGGATTTCGGATTGTCGATTTCGGATTAGTAACCCTGAAGATATTCGACGTCCTTGGACGGGAGGTGGCGACGATCGTGGATGACATGCTCGCTCCGGGCGAATATACGAGAACGTGGGATGCCGGATCTTTCGCGAGCGGAGTGTACATGATTCGGTTTGAGGCGAGCAGCCCGCAGGATCCGCGGAAATCTTTCTTACGAGTTGAGAAGGTCGTACTGCAGAAGTAGTGCTACGGGGACCGCATGATCCCGATGAGACTTTGTTGTTAGCAGGACGCGGCGTCAGCGCAGAGGCAATACTATTTGACAGCCGGGCATCCGGACCGGTGTAAACACCCGGAGCAATCAACGTTGACTTCAGGGAGGAGATTGAAGCATCTTGGACATCGCCCAATGAACGGACTTTTGACCTCGAGCTTACAATGCGGGCACGCGCGGACTTCAGATTTCAGTTTTTCGCGCAGAGATATTTCATCCACTTTATCGGTTTGCATGGCTGATCAAATAACGGCCTGAGAAACGATCCCCCCAACGGCGAACGCAGCAACCCATGTGCCAATCCAAATCACCAAGCCTTCTTTCCATCCGCGCTCTTTCATCATCACCATAAGCGACGCGATGCAGGGAACGAACAGCGTGATCACGACCAGCGCAACGGTAATCTGCATCGGAGTCAGGGACATATGGTACAATCCCGCCGCTCCAAAGTCTCGCCGGACCACGCCCATGATGAACGCCGTCGACGCTTCCGGAGGCAGCTGCAACCAGTGTGTAACAAGGGGGACGAGGAATTGCTGCAGAACACTGAGGATACCCGTGCTTTGCGCGAGACCCACGGCAAGGGCGCCGATGAAAAACCATCCCGAGGCTTCTTTCATGAAGTGATACGTCCTGAGCAGGGTCTTACGCGCAATATTTCTTAGTCCCGGCAATCGCATCGGGGGCAAATCGAGCAGCAACGGCGCGGACTCTCCCTTGAGCGTTTTATCGAGCGCAGTGCCGAGGGCTACAAGGACGGCCAGGATGACCGCAATGTAAAGCATCATTGGTGCAAAGCCTGCGCCGGCAAGCAACGCCGCGATAACTGCGATTTGCGCCGAGCATGGGATCGCGAACTGGAGAATTGCCGTGGCGATGGTTTTTTCCCGCTCCGAGCTGAGAAGCCGTGTTGTGATCGTGGCCGAAGTCACACATCCGAAACCGAGAATCAAAGGAATCACAGCGCGCCCGTTAAGCCCCAGGTATCCCAGGATGCGGTCGACCATCGTGGCCAGCCGTGGAAGATAGCCGCTATCTTCCATGAACGCCAGGGCAGCGTAGAACGACATCACCAACGGCAGCAACAAAAATATCAGGTACGTGGTAGTCATTGTAATGACGCCGAATTCGCCGACGAGGATTTGATTCCACCACGAGGATTGGGGAACGACGCTTGTAATAAGGTTCCTTATCCAGGGTTCCCACATGGTGTTCCCGACAACTTTTTCTGTATAACTGACTACATCCTGTGCGACAAATTTCCCTATGAAGAGGTACGCAAGATACAGCGCGAAGGCAAGGATCGGAATGCCGGTAAGGGGTCTCAGCGCCCACCTGCCGAAGTTCTCGGAGAAACGTTGCTTGGTTGAAACATCCGTAAGCACGCGATTGACGACATAGTTCACCCGATTACGACGGCCGACATAAATCTCGTCGCGCTCCGTGCCTGGAGGGACGCCGTGACGTTCGGACACGAAGGGGTCCCCCTCCAGTACCAGCAGCGCTTCCGCCTGCGAGCCGACCATCTTCAACATCGCGTGGAGAGAAGAATGCAGCTCTTCCCGCTGTACTCCTTCACGCGCACGTTCAATGGCCCCTTCGAGTTTCTCGAATCCTTCCCGCCGGGTGGCGATGATGGGGATAACTTCGACGCCGAGGAACCTGGAGAGATTCTCGACGTCTATCCCGATGTCATGTTTCTTCACCTCGTCCATGAAGTTGAGCAGGACCACGACCTTCTTCCCCATGTCGATCAACTGCTGGGTGAGGAACAGGTCCCGCTCGAGATGCGTCGCGTCGGCGATGTTCAGGACGATGTCCGCTTCGAGGATAACATCCCTTGCGACGCTCTCTTCATCGTTGAAGGAGGATACACCGTAGATTCCCGGTGTATCATAGACCTCGGCGTCGCGATAAGCTCCCTTGTTGATCTCAACCGTCGTGCCCGGATAATTTGAGACGTCGACGTACATGCCGCTCAGCTCGTTGAAGAGGAGTGATTTCCCGACATTCGGATTGCCAACGAGAACAATTTTAGTTTTGTCGATCTCTCTTTCCAGAAAGGAAAGACCGGCGTGCCTGTGCTTCTCAACATGGGGAGTGGTGGGATGCGTGTCACCCGGATTCATTCTTCATCCTCTCCGGTTTGCAATACCAGAACGAAGATTTCTTTTGCCAGCAGATGCCCGATGGCGACCTGTTGTCTGTTTTTCTGCAGTACGATCGTGCCCCCGGGCAATCGCTCGATGCACCGCACGCGCTCCCCTTCGTTGATGCCGAATCGAATGAACTGGGAACGGAGCAAGCCGTTTGGCAGAGAGAAGATTCTCAGCCACTGACCTTTTATCGCATTGTACAAAGAAATGCTGCGGGATGCCGGAATCATGTTATGTGTTTTCATCCGGGTCTTCCCGCGGGCCCGGTCGCTTGGGGTTCCCGGAATTGTTCCCTTGTTCCCCTGCACGTCAGTTCCCGTTTCCGCAAACACATGAATACTTCCGAAGTTTCCCAGATATTTTTGAAGTTGTAGCCGTCGGTACGCAGCTCGCCGCACACCATCGGATGACCTGCACATAACCGGACTTTTCCTTCCCGACCAATATAGGCGAACGTCTTTCCGGCAAGACACCAGTGGTTCCACTCAGCCCGAACACCATACTCAATATTCTCCCCATCCTCGTCGCTTTCGTCCGACAGCCGCATGGGGCCATATTTCACACACTGCGGTGAAACGTACATGTTCGCCGGACTCAGGCTTTTCATCCGGGCAATGGATTCGATGACGTCATCCAACTCGCTACGTTCCGTCGTGGTGACATCGTCCGGTTCAAATGAAAGATGGCAGTACAGACCCTTCGCTGCCGAGCGAAGCGCGAAATCATGATAATAGGCAAGTTCCCGGATGTTTATTTGCTTGATGGTTGCGCCAAGATGGATTTCATAGCCGGCCGTTTTCAACCTCTGAATTCCATCCTGTAGTGCACGAAATTCCGGAGTTTGCTTGTATCGTGTCTCAAAATTCTCAACAATGCAGCCGTCAAGAATGAGCCGGAATACTTTAGGACCGAATGCAGCGTATTGACGCAGCACTTCACTCGTGAGCTCTTCCGGCCGCGCTTCGACGATGATTCTCAAGCCCAGCGCTCTACCGTATGCAATGATTTCGTGAAGATCCGGGCGCTCCATGAGGTTCGGCCCGGTGAAAACGACAATCGGTTTCGCCACACGTGCAATGCTGTCGATGGTTAACAGCGATTCGTGCGTCGAGAAGCTCTCCGGGTCATGAATCCCGGCAAGTTCCCACACTATGACGCGCGGACGAAACTCGTTATGGATTTCAGAATAGGTATTCATTGTGGATGCCTGCATTCTTTGGGTCACGCTTGCGGTGTTGGTTCTGCTCGTTCCATCTCCGCCCTCACAGTTTCAATGATCTCAATAACGAGCGGATAATATCTATCCAATGCACACTCAAGATTATTACGCTTCATGCACGCCATATCCGCCTGCTGATGGTCGCAGAGGATGCAGACGTGCCGACGTAGCGCGGCAATGTACGATTCTATGGAGGTGGATTTGACATTGGCTATCGTGACGACCATCTGAGGGAGGAATGATTTGAGAGCACATTCTTCTCCCACCGGGAGCCGGCAGTTCCCTTCGCCGTCGCCGTCAAGGCACCGTGGGCAGATTTTCTGCTGTATTGCCTGCCAGTATTGTTGGAGTTCCATGGTTCACTCCTTTCTTTTCAAATAACGTAATCGTGATCCCCGAGCTCTATATATAGACTGATGTTGCAACTATCATTCCACCATTGAGAACGGGTCAGGATGCCTGAAATGAACCGATTTTGACGGTTGATCGGGAAGGTGTTATCAGAGGTGAGAGTAAAACGCCGAATTCATATCAAGATTGAAAACGCGGGAATCGGATCTTGGTGACTCTCACGATGAGCAAGTTCGGAGATCCTGAGCTCTAATTTATCGCGGATTTACACGAAAGAAGCACGGGAAGGGCACGGAAACTTGCGCTTCATCCGTGGGAATCCGTGCATCTACCCTGTAAATCCGTGGTTCATGGATGTGGTGAACCAGAGACCGAACGACGTCCGGCGTCCAGGTCCTTTTCCAGAACGTGAGAATTCCGCGGTCACATTTCACTTCAACAGGAGAAGTTTCCTGGTCTCTGAAAACGATCCGGCCTGAAGGCGATAGAAATAGACACCGCTTCCTGTAGAAGCCGGATTCCATTCTGCGTGATGAGACCCTGCCTGCAGATGTTCGGAGACGAGTGTCCGAATCTCTCTTCCGAGCATATCGAAAATCTTGAGTGTGACATACTCCGGCCTCGGGACCGAGAATTCGATTTGCGTCGACGGATTGAAGGGATTCGGATAGTTTTGCTCCAATCGATAAACTGTCGGAACGCTGCGAGGCTCATCGAGAGACCCGGACGGGACCGGCGGTGGAAATTCAGACGTTGGGACTATGATGACATGGTTTGCTGCGGAAACATGAGGGGCAACCCCGAGGATAAGATTCCCGCCCTGGGCGGATTTTACCCAGTAGGCACGTCCTGGCACTATGCTATCAGCGATTATGTAATTCCCTGTGTCGGATTGATATGTAAAAAAGTTGGAGACGATCATACCGGGTGGATCGCTCGCAATTGTCGAAACAGGCAGTGAGGATGAGATTGATCCAATCATGTTCCAACGTGATGCGACGGCGACGGTTTCAGCTGTAATGATCGAACCAAAGAAAGACACTCTTGAGTTTAGAGCAAACTTCACCCAGTATCCACTGCCGTTCTGCAACTCCTCCTCCGGAATGTATGACCCCTGATAACTGAAGGCATTCGACACGGCTCGTGGAAAAATAACACGCGGATCATAGTTTCCCGTGAGAACAGGCACCGAGAGCATATTCCACCCACCATCCACCCCGGCATCGAGAGTCGGGAGCAACTCGCCCAGCGATCGCCTCCACACGGCGAATTGGCCAGTCCCGGCGATCAGCATGGATCCGCTTAGCGTAAGGGCCTGCACGTTGCTCGTCGGTAATCCTTCGTTGATGTCGATCCATCCATCCAGGTTTTTGTTGGATCGGTAAATCCCGGCATTGGTGGTACCGGCAAAAAGATACGAGCCACTTGCCGCAAACTGGGAAATCGCCCCTGCCGGAGGACTTCCACTCGCCGTCCAGTTGGCGCCGTAATCAGTAGACCGAAAGACATTCCCGAATGCTGTTCCGGCATAGAGAATAGTGTCATCTACCAACAGCGCTGCAATGTAATAGTCAGTTATTCCATTATTGACCGCTTCCCACGTGACTCCATAATCGCTTGAGCGGAACACCCCGCCGTTACTCCCGGCAAAGGTCCCGGCAAAGAGATAACCGCCATCGACCGCAATTGACGTAAGCGCAGCGACAGTACTGGATTTTAAGTTGGTGGCTATCCACGTTGATCCGCCATCAGTAGAACGATAGATGTGTTCCCCAGTCACCGTCCCGGCGAAGATGACCGAACTCTCTGCCGCAAGTGCCACGATCCTGAGACTTGTTAAACCGACGCTGCCCGTTGGTTGCCAGCTGGCGCCGTTATCAGTGGTCAAGAAGACGCCGTCTCCATCTGTACCGGCATATAAAATCGTGTCGTAAAGTAGAAAGCACCGGACGTTCTTTTTCGGAATTCCGCCGTTTGCAACTGTCCAGCTGTTCCCATCGTCCGTTGAGCGGATAACCCCGAGGCTCGAACCGGCAAAGAGAGTCTGATTTTTCACCGCAAAGCATCTCACCCTGGTATTCAGGAATCCGGTATTGATGCTTATCCAATTTAATCCACCGTCTGTTGATCGGTAGATTCCTTCGGATGTAGTTCCGGCGATTACTGCAGCGTTACTTACCAATATCGTACTAACGGTGGAGTGTAAGGAAATGGTTCCGACCGGAGCCCACGTAAGTCCATCATCCGTTGAAAGATAAACTCCCGAAGTGGTCCCTGCAAAGAGAGTGTCGCCATTAGCCGCAAAGCTACGGACAACCGGCCCCAGAGTCGCGCCCGAATCGAGGAGCGACCAGGTTGATCCGTCGTCGCTTGAACGCCAAACCCCCGAGTCTGAATTGGAGAGGAATAAATTCGTGCCGTGTACCCCGAGAGCGTTGAAGGGCCAGTCGAACGTGGCGGTCTGTGTCCAGGTGGCCCCATTGTCGCTCGAAAGAAAGACGGATGGATCTTCGGTCACTGCGACGAGGACCGTGTCGCGGGCAACGAGCGCCATGATACCCTCGCCTTGGAAAACGGTATCGGCGACCAAGTTCCAGTTGATGCCTCCATTGCTTGAGAGATACAGGCCTCCCAAGTCCGTCCCGGTGTATACTATTGAGCCGTTCACCGCGAAGGAATTTACCAGCGGCGGAGGTCCGTCGCCGGTAAGATCTGCGCTCTCATCGGTCCAGGTTCCCCCGTCGTCCGTTGACCGGCAGACACCGGCATCCGTACCGGCGAAAAGAATGCCATCGCTTGCCACCATTGCGCGAATCCACATGCTGTTCAGCCCGGTATTGGCAGCCGCCCAATGCTGGCCGTCATCTCCGGAACGATAGATCCCCCCTCCGTTTGTACCTGCGAGGAGATATCCGTTGCTGGCAACGAGGGCGGTGACGTTCCCTCCCGCGGGTCCGGCACTCTGTAACCACTGTGCGACTGCCTTCGCTTGAATGCCAGGGAGGCAAGCCATCATGATGAGTGCAACGAGTTGGCGTATCACGATTTTTACTAAGGTATGTATCGAATTACCCATGTATGACATACTGCATCTCCACTCCTTTTCTGATTTGAGCCGGCATGTGAGAATTTCCCTTCAGCCACGCTTTTGTTTCTTCGAGACCCGGATGATTAGTTCATCTACCAGCACCCTCACGGCCTCTTGAGAATATTATTCCTCAAAACGATTCGACTCACATTACCTTCGGCCCCCGCAAGATTGACGGCTTTGGCTTCGATGCTGTTCTCGCCTTTGTCCAGGATCCACTGGAAGTTCCCGGTCGATTCTTTCCAGTATGATCCGTTCAATCGTACCATAAACTTTTCAAACCACGGCATCGTATGTTTGAGCAGCACATTGAGTGTATCCGAAGGAGAAGTGAAATTAGTATGCTTCAAGCGAATAGTGGTCTGGTTGAACCGGGGGTATGCAGCCTCCTCATCGCTGGAAAGCGGCAGGTTCTCGGGTAAACCCTGGGAAAAGAGTTCAGGGACAATTGCATCCGACATGAGCTCAAAGTTTCGTTGCTCCCTCGTTGAGGCCGTATCAAAGAAAGCAACGTTATTTCCGTAATCCAAATGATAAAAGTAAGAGACCCACTCCCGGCTCATTTGTGTGTAATTCCAATCCCTTCGTTGTCCGACGAATACCAGCTCTGAATCACGTCCTGCGACAAAAAGACGACGGCACTCCTCGGCATTCAGGGGCACGCCTCGAGATTCCCACCAGGCATCATTCTGGCCATCGAAGAAAATCCATTTCTGGTATTGGTTGCTCCAGACTTCGGCGCACACGTGCCCGAGAGGAGTGCCGAACCCGGTCCCAAATCTCGTAAGCCCGATCGTGCGTGCAGGGTATCCCATTGCATCCATACAATTCGCAAATACACGTGCGTACTCGACACAACGAAATTGCGCCCCCTGTTCACCTTCATCAAGGATTGTCAATGCATCCCGTCCTTTGCATGCATTGTTACTGTGATGTTCGAAACGACGCGAGACCCAGTCGAGCATGAGTTTCATCTTCTCGAATTCTGTCCGGCCGGCATCAACGATATGTCCGAGTTGATATTTTTGCCTCAACGAATCCATTTTCGGATGATTGAAATCATCCCAAATGTACTTCGAGATATCGGAAGGCCC
>DASYTP010000344.1:0-8225 GCA_036002145.1 Bacteroidota bacterium
TTTCAAATCAGACAATCGACCGCATAAATCCCGCTGCATGGTCGCGAATCAACCGTACTCGTTTTTCGGCCGGCGGGATGTATGAAGGGTTTTCTTCAAGCGACTCCTCCGGCTCATCATACCTCAGCAAGACACATTTTAACGGCCTGTCGCTGGCAATTCCCATCGAGAGAGATGAAGGCATTGTCTTAAGCGCAGGGGTCGCGCCCTACACCAAGGTGAATTACAATATCGTCTCCGCGTTCACCCAGGGAAGCCTCAGCTACGTGCTCAGGTATCTCGGCGAAGGCGGATTATCGTTGGCTCATCTTGGAATGTCCGGCTCGTTAAGCAGCGAGCTTCATCTGGGCGCCAAGCTCGATTATTACTTTGGATCAATCAACCACACGGTCTCTCAGACCTTTACGACGACACAATTTACCAGCGCCGAAGTCGTGCGCGCGACGCGGTTCAGCGGTGCCGGGGTAACGATGGGCGTACTCTATTCCGGATTGAGGAATGCGCTCAACCTTGGCGAGGGGAACGCACTGAATATTGCTGCAACCTTCTCGACCGCATCGTCTCTCACCACAACCGAAGAACGATTCAGCACGTACAACAGCGGATCAGTCATCTCGCGCGACACGACAACTTCACCCGACGGAAAGTTGCAATTGCCGCTCGGCTTGAGCATCGGGCTTGCCTATCAATCCGATCGGATTACCGTCGCTGCCGACTTCGCGTATCAGAAATGGGGCGACCTGACTTCAAACGGAGTCTCATCCCCCGAGATCAGGGACAGCTACCGGATCGGCGGCGGACTAGAGTTCATTCCCAAAAAGGATCCTGCCGCGCCGTTCACCCAACGGATGGCCTATCGATTCGGGCTTTTCTACAACGCCTCATACTACGAGATCAGGGGTGAGAAGATCAACGAGGCCGGAGTGACCGGAGGGATCGGATTTCCACTCTTCGGTGACACCCGCGTCAACATCTCGGGCGAGTACGGCTTCCGCGGAACTACTGATTTCCAATTGCAAAAAGACAAAATTCTTCGTATATCTTTCACATTGGATATAAGCGAGCTCTGGTTCGTTCGACCTCCTGAAGAATAATCGAGACCCCCCATGATAGCGCTCGGCGCAGACCACGCGGGCTACGAATACAAAGAAAAAATCAAAGATATGCTAAAGTCGATGGGGTTGGAATTCCAGGACTTTGGCGCCGCCTCAATTGAATCGACAGATTACCCGGACTACGCACACAAGGTAGCGGAGGCAGTTACTTCCGGGAATGCAGAGTACGGCATCCTCGTCTGCGGTACGGGCATCGGAATGTCCATCGTGGCAAATAAGCATAACGGGGTCCGCGCGGGTAACGTGGAGTCGGTCGAAGCCGCGAGGATGGCACGTGCGCATAACAATGCCAATGTTCTCGCCATCGGGGCGCGCCTGACGCCGTGGGAGATGGCGCGGGAGATCATCAAGACCTTCCTTGCAACAACATTCGAAGGAGGACGACATCAGCGACGGGTCGACAAGATCCACTCTCTCACCAATCTTTAGCAGTGTTAACAAGAGGCAAACCACCAAATCACAATGCAGAATCTTAAAGCATCCGATCCGGACATTTATGCTGCGATCCGGAATGAAATCAACAGGCAGAATACAAAGCTTGAGCTCATTGCTTCGGAGAATTTTGTCAGTCTCGCGGTACTTGAAGCGATGGGGAGTGTCCTGACGAACAAATACGCGGAGGGATACCCGGGCAAACGGTACTACGGAGGGTGTGAGTTTGTCGACGTCGCAGAAAACGTTGCACGCGACCGGGTGAAAAGTCTCTTCGGTGCAGCGTATGCCAACGTGCAACCACATTCCGGCTCACAGGCCAATATGGCGGTGTATTTCACGTTTGTGAAGCCCGGTGATACTGTGATGGGGATGAACCTCTCTCACGGTGGACACCTCACACACGGCTCGCCCGTGAACTTCTCCGGTCAATTGTACAAATTCATTGCGTACGGTGTGAATAAATCGACCGGCACCATCGACTATGATGAAGTCGAAGCAATTGCAATCAAGGAAAAACCGAAGATGATCACGGTTGGCGCGAGTGCATACTCCCGCAACATCGACTATCGAGCCTTCCGTCAGATTGCCGACAAGGCCGGCGCATTTCTGTTCGCCGATATCGCCCACCCCGCAGGTTTGATCGCGAAGAAACTACTGAACGATCCGCTTCCGCATTGCCACGTCGTTACATCAACAACACACAAGACTCTTCGCGGACCCCGCGGAGGCCTGATACTGATGGGGAAGGATTTTGAAAATCCGTTCGGACTAGTGGCGCCAAAGTCCGGCAGGAAAAAGATGATGTCGGAATTACTCGATTCGATGGTCATCCCCGGCATCCAGGGCGGCCCGCTCATGCACGTGATCGCGGCAAAAGCCGTCGGCTTCCTGGAAAACCTTCAACCCGAATTCGAGACGTACAGCCGTCAGATTATCAAGAATGCTCAAGCTCTCGCAAAGAAACTGATGGATCTTGGTTATTATATCATCTCGAACGGAACCGACAATCATCTCATGCTGGTGGATTTGCGGAACAAAAACCTCACAGGAAAGGACTCACAGGAAACGCTCGACCAATCGGGGATCACTGTCAATAAGAATGCCGTGCCGTTCGACGACAAGAGTCCGTTCATTACGAGCGGCATACGCATCGGAACTCCGGCACTGACGACGCGGGGAATGAAAGAACCGGAAATGGCAATCGTGGGTGAATTGATTGATGAAGTGTTAAAGAGTATCGGCAACTCTAAAGTGTATATGGATGTTGAGAATAGGGTGAAGGAATTGTGTGAAGGGTTTCCGTTGTATCATGAGCTAACAAATTAAGAGGGTAAAGGTCGTGGCAAAGAAAAAACTGAAAGTACAGGAAGCTCCAGTGCGTTATCAAAGTAACGATGCAGAAGCGGAAGGACTAAGAAAAATCGAAAAAGCCGTGACCCGCGGTCTAAAGAAACGATCACGACTGTACAATGAAATCATTCTGAAACATGAGAGGGCTTGGGAAAAGTTAGCAAATCTGTAAAATCACCTCGACCTGCACTAGTGATAATCGAGCTCCACGACTTACTGATCAGAAAATTTGGAGGGATCACCTGTGTTGGAGACTTCAATCTTCTCGAAGCCGCCCTCTCTCGCCCCTTTTCCGGTCTCGCAGATGGAACACAATTTTTTCCGACACTTGTTGATCAAGCAGCGGCATTAATAGAGGCAATCATTGAATACCATCCATTTATTGATGGAAACAAACGAACGGCAATCGTCACAGCAAACTATTTTCTCGGCGACAATGGATTACAGTGGAAGTACGATGATCCTGAGATTGTCGAATTCGCGCTTGCGATAGCTCGGCAAGAGATGAAATTTGAGCAGATCAGGGCTTGGATTTCAAAGCGAGTTCAGGTTGAACAGTAATCTAATATGGACGCGATGAACGAAATAGAAGAGCCTCTTGAAGAAACCGAGGAGCACGACAGCGACGAACGCGAGATGTCGTTCCTCGATCATCTCGAGGAGCTGCGTTGGCGCCTCGTCAAGTCGCTCCTCGGACTGCTGGCCTGCGTGGTTCTCTGCAGCTTTTTCTCCGACCGCATCGTCAACGACGTCGTCCTCCGCCCGAGCAAATCGGTCACCCCGCCGTTAAACCTCATCAATACCGTTCCGTTCGGTCAGATCACGTTCTACATGATGGTGATCATCGTTGCGGGATTGATCTTGAGCTCGCCGTGGATCCTGTACCAGGTCTGGAAGTTCGTCGAGCCGGGACTGAAGGAGAATGAAAAAAAATACATTTCCGGCATCGTCGTCGCCACCACGTTCTGCTTCCTGGCGGGGATCGCGTTCGCCTATTTTCTCATGCTGCCGTACATGCTGCAGTTCTTTGCCACCTTCGGCTCGCCGAACATCCAGAACATGATCGCCGTCACCGAATACATGAGCTTTGTCATCCAGCTGGTGCTTCTCTCCGGGTTGATCTTCGAGCTGCCGATGGTGGCCTACTTCCTTGCCCGCCTGGGCATCATGACCCCGGCATTCATGCGTCACTACCGGCGACACGCGATCGTTGCAATCCTTATCATAGCTGCCATCGTCACGCCAACGACCGATCCCGTAACTATGGCTGTTTTTGCACTCCCGATGTTCATTCTCTACGAGATCAGCATCTGGATTGCAAGCATTGCGGCCAGGAAGAGGGAAGAGATCCGGGCGCAGGGGTGAAGGGGAGAGGTGGGGAGCTGAGGAGAGGGGGAGGTGGGGGGATGGGGAAGCGGTTTGAGGTTTGAGATTGTCCGCCGGAGGCGGATGCGCCTACGGCGCAGAGATTCAAGATTCAGGATGGAGGATGAAGGATTCGGGCTCTCTTCGCTTTTAACTTTTGACTTTTAACTTGATCGCGGATGCACCTGGAGCAAATAACTACCCCCGTTAGAGACGAGCTGGAGCGCTTCAACGAGCACTTCCGCGGCGCTATGAAGTCGAAGGTCGCGTTCGTCGACCTTATCGCGCGCTATATTGTGAAGCAAAAGGGGAAGAAAATTCGGCCCGCGCTCGTCATGCTCACGGCGAAGGCGTGCGGCGAGATCAACGAGAGCACGTACCGGGGAGCTTCACTTGTCGAGATCCTCCATACGGCAACGCTCATCCACGATGATGTTGTGGATGACGCAGATACGCGGAGAGGCTTCGCCTCGATCAACGCGGTGTGGAAAAACAAAATCGCGGTGCTCATGGGCGACTATATGCTGGCGAAGGGTCTTCTCCTCTCGCTGGACAACAACGATTTCCAATTCCTCAAGATCACATCCGATTCCGTCCGCCGCATGAGCGAAGCTGAGATCCTCCAGATTGCAAAAAGCCGGCACCTCGATATCGACGAAAAGACGTATCTGCGAATCATCTCCGACAAGACCGCGTCATTGCTTTCAACCTGCACACAGATCGGCGCAACAAGCACGACGCGGGATGAAGAGACAATCAGCCGGATGAGGGAATATGGCGAAAACGTGGGGATGGTATTTCAGATTCGCGACGATCTCCTGGACTATACCGGACGCAAGAGCATCACCGGTAAGCCCGCCGGCCTCGACATGAAGGAGAAAAAGCTCACCCTCCCGCTGATTCATTCATTTACCCAGGCGCCGCGCAGCGAATCCAGGATGATTCTCAAGATCATCAAGGATGGGGCAAAGAGGAAGGAGCTTCAGCACGTCGTCGAATTCGCGCAGAAATTCGGAGGGATCGATTACGCCACAAAAAAAGCCCAGCACTATGCCGCGCTCGCGCTGCAGTCCCTTGAACCGCTTCCCCCCTCGCCCGCAAAAGATTCTCTCGCGAGCTTTGTCGATTACGTGATGGAGAGAAGCAAGTGAATCGATTTCGGAATGCGGATTGGGGATTTCGGATTGTTGAAGCGGAGCGGAAATCCCGCGCGGAGTGCGGGATGGATTTCGGATCGGACAAACATGTTCACCGAAGTAATGGAAATACGGTAAACATCAGGTGATTTCAACGAGACCCCGGAGGGGTCAAACGTTTGTAGAAATAAAACACCCAACAATACCCAACTCCGGAGGAGTTGAACCTCCGTGGGCTTCTCGCACGCGTTATGGTTGTTTTTCCACAAGCGTGTAGCGTCCGTGGATCGTGACAAATGAAGGGATTTCGTATCGGAGACTAACATGAAAATACTCAAACGTATCGTGATGTCTTTGGCTGGACTTCTGGTGGTCATTCAGTTTATCCGGCCGGAGAAAAATGTTCCTGACGGCAGCCCGCTGAACGACATCGGCGGGAAATTTACCGTGCCGGAGGACGTGGTCGTGGTTCTGCGAACCTCGTGTTACGACTGTCACAGCAACGAAACCCGGTATCCGTGGTATGCGGAGATCCAGCCGGTCGGCTGGTGGCTCAACGACCATATTCACGATGCGAAGGAGGAGTTGAACTTCTCGGAATTTGCAAACTATCGACCCCGCCGCCAGTACAGAAAATTCGAAGAGATCACAGACCAGGTGAAAGAGGGTGAAATGCCCTTGCCGTCGTATCTGATCCTCCACAACGACGCGAAACTCTCCCCGGCGCACAAGGAACGACTGACCGGGTGGGCGAATTCGATGAGAGATTCTCTGAAGGCGATGTACCCGCTGGATAGCCTTGAGAGGACACGGTGAAGTAGCTTCGGATCGCCGGGGGAAAGGCGAACACTGATTACACAGAAAGAACGAGAAATACTCTGATCTGTGAACATCAGTCCGATCAGTGCCATCAGTGTTCCACTCTTATTTCTTAATGGGATAGTCCGGGATCGGGGGAAGAGACTTTTCCTTGGTTTTCAGTTCATCAAGAATGACCTGGATCGCCCTGTTTAATTGTTCATCCACGCCCGAAAATTCTTTTGCGGGATCATTATCGACAATTATATCGGGGTCTACGCCGTGTCCCTCGATTACCCACCCCTTCCCTTCCGGATCGTAGCGCGAGAACTCCGGTTTGTTCAGGAATCCGCCGTCAAGGAGCGGTAGTGTACCGCGGATGCCGACCACACCGCCCCAGGTTCGTTTTCCAACGAGCTTTCCAAGGTCGGCTTTCTTGAACCGGTAAGGGAATATGTCGCCATCCGAAGCGGAAAATTCATCGATCAGGCAGACTTTTGGCCCATAAATCATCTCTGCTGGATCACTCGTGGGTGTGGTATTGCGCGCGAAATCCAGCGTGGCGATTTCCCGCCGCAGCCGTTCGATCAACAACTGCGAGACAAATCCTCCACCGTTTCCACGAACATCAATGATGACTGCCTTCTTTCGGAGCTGGGGATAGAAATGTTTCACAAACTCATTCAGGCCTCGCGTCCCCATGTCCGGAACGTGAATATATCCCACCTTCCCGTTCGTCGCTGCCTCGACTTTCTTGATATTGTTCTCCACCCAATTAAAGTAATAAAGACCCGACTCGTCACCGATCGGCACAACCACCGTTTGTCGGCTCCCCATTTCTTCCGGACGTGAATTCAACTTCAGCCTGACCTGCTTGTCGACAGTGTTGACAAGCGCTTCGTAGATATTTGTCATCCCGTTTGTCGATTTACCGTCGATGGCAAGGATATAATCTCCTTCGTTCGCGTTCACCCCCACCTCTGTGAGCGGACTGCGCGCAGACTTGTCCCAATTTTGTCCTCGCAGGATCCTGGTAATGCGGTAATACCCTGATTGAGGGTCCCTCTGCACTTGAGCGCCAAGCAATCCTGTCTGAACTCTTTTTGCCCGCGGCATATCCCCGCCTCCGACATACGTATGGCCGGCGCTAAGCTCCCCGATCATTTCACCGACAATATACGTAAGATCGGCGCGATGATTCACGTATGGCAGAAGCGGTTCATATTTCGTTCGAATGCCTTCCCAATCAACGCCATGCATATTTGGCGCGTAGAAAAACTCCCTCATCTGCCGCCAGCATTCCTTGTAGATCTGATCCCATTCCTGCCGTTTATCCAGCTTCACTTCCATTCCGGAGACGTCAAGCCGGTCTTTGAGATCGATTTTCGCTTTCGGAACGTCGATGATATAGTACGATTTGTCTTTCCCCGCAATCATCTTCTTCGTGTCCGCTGAAATCTCATACCCGTCGATCTCGCCAAGATTCGTTTCCTTCTGCTCGCCAAGATCGTACATCAGGAATTGATTTTTTTCATCTTTTGTCCCTTTCCTGAGGTAGTACACCGTATTTCCCACCGGGACGATATCCCTGTACGACGATGCTGCGATCGGCAATCCGACAATGCGGTCCTTCAATCCGTCTTCATCAACCTTTACGACAACCGGTTCCTCCTTCTTCTCCTTTTTGTCGTCATTCTTTTTATCATCCGACTCGTTCGGCTTCGGTTTCTCCGGCTTCACGGCAACCTCATCACTTTTGGGCTTGAACGGCGAGTCGACGGATTTTGAGAGAGTTACCAGAAAAATCCGCGACATATCGAAGTATGCCTGATCGAATTCCGTCTGGCTAAACACGGGGTTAAAATCCCTGCTGGATTCGAAGAAGAGGTACTTTCCATCCGGACTGAAGATGGGCTGTGAAGAGCCGTACCAGCCGTCAGTCACTTCAATCGTTCGATCTTTGTCTACAAAGTACAAGTAGATCTTATTCATCATCTCTTCCTCAGGTTTCGCGTAGGCAATCCAT
>DASYTP010000345.1:0-2451 GCA_036002145.1 Bacteroidota bacterium
TAACATCTAACATCCACCATCCACCATCAAGAAAGGGTCAGCCATGACAGAGAAGGATATGTTCCTCAACACGTGGCAGCGCGAGTTTGCCACAACGCTGAAAATTCTCAAGCAATTGCCCGCCGATAAAGCGAGCTTCAAACCGGCGGCGGAAAAAACCAAATCGGCAAAAGACCTTGCGACAATGTTCATCACCGAGCTTGGCGTTGTCGACGGAGTAGTGAAAGGGAAAATCGATTTCGGCGGTCAGCCACCCGCATTTGGATCTTACGCTGACGTACTGAACGCGTATGAAAGCGCGTTCAAATCAATGGTGCCGAAAGTACAGGGAATGTCTGAGGCCGACTGGAATACAAAGATCGCAGCCCCTGTGGGACCGAAACAGATGGGCGAAGTTCGCCGTGCCGACATGCTGTGGATGATGCTTATGGACAGCGTCCATCACCGGGGACAGTTCTCGATTTACTTGCGAATGGTCGGAGCAAAGGTGCCATCAATCTACGGTCCTTCCGGTGACGAGCCCTGGATGTAGTGAGAACCGCCGATAAATAATTCACTGAACATTTACTCCGCATGGCATACAACGAAAAACTCGCGGAGAGGGTGAGAGACGCTCTCTCGGCCCAACGTAAAGTTCAAGAAAAGAAGATGATGGGCGGGTTGACCTTCATGGTCAACGACAAAATGTGCGTGGGAGTTCTTCACGACGATCTCATGGCTCGCATCGACCCCGATGTGTATGAGAGCGCACTCCAAAAAAAAGGATGCAGGGCAATGGACTTTACGGGCAGGCCGATGAAAGGCTTTGTTTTCGTCGGCCCTGCGGGCACGGGGAACAAGCGCAATCTCGCGTATTGGGTCGGGCTTTCGCTGGCGTTTAACAAGAAAGCGAAAGCATCAAAGTTACATTCTCACTGAGATGCGCAAACCGGCTGAAGATACGCTCGACGCGGTTTTTTCTGCATTAGCTGATCCGACGCGCAGAGCAATTCTCGAAGCCCTGAGCAAGGGTCACGCCTCCGTAACGGAATTGGCCGGGCCGTTCCACATGTCGCTGCCTGCGATCTCAAAGCACCTCGGTATCCTCGAGGATGCCGGCCTTATCGTACGGGAGCGCAGTGGCAGATTCCACTGGATGCACTTCCAGAGTAAACCGTTGAAAGATGCCGCTGCGTGGCTCGACCGCTACCGGAATTTCTGGGAGTCCCGTCTCGACTCACTCGGATCTTTTCTTAACAGCACAAAAGACCAGGACCCGTCATGATCATTGCCGCCCCCACAACCGAAACGACGCTCATCATGCGGAAAACATTCAAGGCGCCGCGCGCAAAAGTATTTGAAGCATGGACGAATCCCGAGATGCTCAATTGGGAAGATGTTGCCTGGTTAGAACCCCGATTTCTTCCTTGAAATGACTCTGATAGAAATCGGCGTTCACCCTAGGTCCCCTTTGCTAATTGAACTTTACCCCAAAACTTGATCGGCTCTCTCGCGGATCGAAATGCTCCGGCGGGCATACTGCCGGGCGCGCGACCGCTGCCTCTGCGGCCACCCATTCTCATCCCCGGTTCATCGCCACCGCGTTCCCCCGGAGGGAACCCGCCTGTCTCGATTCCCAATCCAATGACGCTGCCGGCACGTGCGCCGATCCCGTACTCGTGCTCTCCGTTATCCATGAGCGGGACCTTCAGAGAATATGTCAACGTCCCGCTGCGGTTCTCAATCTTCGCCGCAATTCCTTTCGTCTCCGCCAGATGAAGGCGGCGATGCTTGTTCTCCTCCGGACCGATGATTTCGATCTCGTCCGTTGACGTTTCCGGGATGATCTCGGATGTGTCCGGCATGCGCTCGGAACCGGGCTGGCGTCGTTCGAATGGAAGGCGCTCTTCACGGATGGGATAACGCACGCCGAAACGCCTGGCATCTCCGCCCTGATAATCGAACCAGACAGTGAGCCCCAGGGATACGATCTGTCGCTGCTTCACTCGCTCGCCGACGTCGATCGTGAGATAGAGATACTCTTCGTCGTTCTGCATACCGATCGCAATGTTGTGATCTTTGAGGTACAGGTCGGTCACCTGTGACGGCTCCTGATCGGCATTGTGCCATCGGCTTGCAAGGTTGGGCGAGGATGAGCATCCCGCCAGGATCGGTATCGTCAATATCAAACCAACGGAAATTGTTTTCATCAGGTCTCTCATGTTGTTTTCGTCAAAGCTAATGATACTCCCGTGAGTTGGACAAGGATCCGGAAGCGAGGTTTAACTTCAGGGTCAGAGCTCCGATTTCTTCCCTGAAATTTCCCGGCAAGAAATCGTGGAAATCCATGCCTTCGGCAGAGTTCTCGCATTGTGAGTAATGGTATGATTGATTATATTTGAACTGTCAAATGAATAAACTGAAATCACTGGCGCCCTTCGCGGCAGCTGCGTTTATACTGCTCGCCGTGAC
>DASYTP010000346.1:0-3913 GCA_036002145.1 Bacteroidota bacterium
GCCGCTGCCGCACGCCCACCCGGTTTTCTTGCCGCTGAACGTCAATGACCATATGTGGTTCTGAACACCGGGTCTCTGCGCGAGCCAGCTTTTTCCTCCATCGTCGGATTTGAGAATTGTCCCCTCAAAGCCGGCACACCAGGCGTCGGTAGCCGTTGCGAAGCGAACGGAGAGCAACGAGTGTGTCGTACCGCTGGGAATTTGTGACCACGTCTTGCCGCCGTCCGTTGTTCTCAAAATAATGCCATCACGTCCTACGGCAAGACCGAGCGCTCTATTCGCGAAGGCGATGCCGTAGAGGTCGCTGGCGGGACCTTTCGGCTTATGAAGAATAGTCCATGCTTTTCCGCCGTCGCGTGTCGCCAGGATTGTTCCAGTTTCGCCGACGACATACGCCGTCTCCGGACTGGTCGAGGTTATCGCGTAGAGCGCCTTGAACTCTGCGTTTTCATCTGTCTGGATTCTTTCGTTGTGGGTTGATGAGAGAAGTGGGAGGATCAGTAGAGCAAGGAAAGATATCATCGAGAGACTTTGAACATTCGGTTTTTGTCATCCTTTCAAGAGACGGAACAATCTAACAAAAATGAGAGAAAAGAACAAGTTCAGCACCGGAGTTTTGTGTCTGACAGTTGTCTTCTTGAAACCATGGACCGAAGGGCATTTGTCCTCACTTGGGTAAGATCAACTTTCTGACTTCTCGAACCACTTTAGTCGGATCGTTGACCTTTGCGGCTTCCAGTTGATACGAGTACACTCCACTGCAGATGCTTGTTACGTCCAACGCTGCTTGTTTCAATCCAGCAGTTGGTGACGTGCGTTCCGGTGTAATTCACTCCACGCCCATCTCCTTTAACAAGTACTCTGCCCCCGCAAATTTTTCTGTCACCCAAAGCACGTATCGAATATCCACGGCAATGGATCTGCTATAGTCCTGGCTCCACGCATAATCGTTGATAGTGGCTTCGAATGCGCGATCGAAGTTTACTCCAACGATCTCTCCGGTTGAGTTAAGGACGGGACTCCCCGAATTGCCCCCCGTGGTATCCAGGTTGTACAGTAGCGCCACGGGGACATCGTTGAGCTTCTTGTGCTTAAAGCGCCCAAAATTCTTTGAGTGGTAGAGATCGAGAATCTTCTGGGGCGTCCGGTATGGCTCCTCGTCTGTCGTCTTCTCTATCACGCCTTTCAAAGTCGTTAACGGCGAGGAGTACAGTGCATCGGCGGGTGAGTATCCCTGAATCTTTCCGAATGTCAGCCGCAAAATTCCATTGGCGTCGGGAATGAAATCTTTCTTCAAGAACTGCTGTTTCACGTCGATCAGCCTGGCATACAGACCGGAAAGAGCTCCGTCCCGCCTCTGCCGGGTTTCCTTAAGTTTTTGGAATGAAGGGTAAAGGCTTCCGGCAAGCTTGATGAATGGATCCCCGAGCAGGTCGAGCTGTTCGGGTGACTTTGTGAGGGCATCCATTGCGAAATTCTCGTAATTGATCTTCGATGAAGCGAACGCCGTCGCGATGAACTTATCGACTGCTTCCTCTGCGTTCACTCCTCTGGTGATGCTGTCGATGGCAGGAATCCGTCTCCCCTCTGGCAGTTTCGCCCCCCGCAGCAGCATTTCTCGCAGGAATATCTTGTCCGTCGGCTCATAATAATTGGCAATCGAAAGTCTCAAATTCTCCTTCGTTCGAGTGAAATTTCGCTCCATGAACGCCGATTCGCGCTCGATGTCTGGCTTCGGGAGCTCCCGCACACCCTGGTAAATAGTATAGCCAAGGTTGAGAAGCGTGGAGCTCGGGAGCAGATAATCAAGGGTTAACTCGTAGTCGGCTTGCTCCCGCATCTCGCCGAAAATACTGCCGATCTTGTCCAGTAGTTCCCCATACCGGTCCTGACGACGTTTATCAGCTTCAATGAATGCCTGGAGTGAACGCTCCTCTTCCTGCTTCTTTCCGGCCAGGAGCAGGCGTTTCATGGCTTTGAGTTTCCCGTGATAATTTTTCATGACGTTTGCAAGTCCCTTGATCCGTCCGTCATGCTTGATCGCGACGGCCCGATCGTTTTTCCCCAGCTGTTCCATCGTTGCGATCTCCCACTCATACAGGGCGGAGACGTACGGCATGCGAATATCCTGCTCATACGACAGGTAGTGCGACGTTCGATGTCGGTATGTCCGTCCCGGATAGCCAAGGATGAACACCGCATCGTCTTCGTCAACTCCTTTCGGCGAAACTTTCAGGAATTTCCTTGGGTGATAAGGCACGTTCGCCGGCGAGTACTCGGAAGGTGACCCGTCGGGTGCAACATACGCCCGCATGAAGGAAAAGTCGCCCGTGTGGCGGGGCCATACCCAGTTATCATTTTCCCCCCCGAACTCTCCGATGGATCGTGGCGGGACATACACTGCCCGAACGTCCTTCAAATAAGTGTAAATGAACAGCATGTACGATTTACCGGCGAACATCTCGGAGACTTCGGCCCGCTTTCCAGGATATTGCTTTTCTGTCTCCGCAACAATCTCTTTGATTTTCCTTTCGATCGCTTTGGATCGGGCGGTGTACTCCATCGTATCATTTACCGGGCTCAACACGTCGACGGAGACATCACGGTACGATTCTGTGATGCGGACGGTATAACCCTTTGCCTGGAGCTCCTCGGATTTCGTCTTTGCAAGAAAGCCGTCCGTAATGTAATCGTGCTCGCGCGTGCTGGCGGATTGGACTGCCCCAAACGCGCAGTGATGGTTGGTGATGATCAGGCCATCGCGCGAGACGAACGATCCCGTACATCCGCCGACCTGTACTATCGCGTCTATGAAGCCAACGTGGCCGGGATTGTAAATGTCTTTTGCGTTGACCTTCAAGCCTTTCTTCTTCAGATTCAGTCTGTGGATCTCGCTCAACGGATACATGCCCTCGTCGGCGAGAGAGAGATTCCAGGAAGATGATAAGATGAAGACAATGAAGAAATATTGAAGACGTGAAATCACTGTGTCGTGTATGGTCATATGTCAATCCGTTCTAAATTTATTCGTTGGATCAATGAGCCGATGAATACATGAGTCTGCGCCATAGGCGCAAATGAATCAATGATGTGATTATCTCGTCTCGATTCCAGGTGCAATCGTTACTTTAAACTTCTGTGAATCTTTCGCTTTGCCGTACGTGAGACTGACTGTGTACTCGCCTGACTTCACAAACTTTTGTCCCTCGCCGCCATAATCCGTGAGAAGGTCTTTCGTTACCTTCAAATCCCAGGCAACGCGATTGATGCCGGGCCCCGAAGATCCGCTCAAGTTCGCGACAGGTTTACCCGACGAGTCCGAGATCGCGATCTTCACAGGGTTGCCGGTGTAATCTTTCACAAAATAACTGATCAACGCGCCGGGTGGTGGGTTCGCGCCTCGGAAGACGGAGGTGCCCGACCAGTCTGCAAAACCGTCGAGCTGATAGAACCCCGCGGCCGGACGGATGGGAAACAAATGCGCTTCACTTGAAGAAACTTCACCTGTGAGCTTTTGTAATGGTTGGATATCATCGATGATGAACAGGCTTCGCCCGTGGGTGGCGATGACGAGATCATGGTCTCTCGATTGAATCGCGATATCATCGACAGCAACGGTCGGCAATTCCCCGAGTTTAACCCAATGGACGCCGCGATCGATGCTGACGAAGAGGTTGAACTCCGTGCCGGCATACAAGAGGTCGGGATTGACCGGATCCTCGCGCACGACTTTCACCGGTCCATCAACCGGCAGATTCCCCACGATGCTTTGCCAGTTTCTGCCGGCATCGGAGGTGCGGTATGCGAGCGGCGAATACATCCCCGAGCGGTGTGCATCGACAGCGAGATATGCGACCCTGGCATCGTGCCAACTTGCTTCAATCCGGCTGATCCACTGGCCCCTGGCCGGCTT
>DASYTP010000347.1:0-10752 GCA_036002145.1 Bacteroidota bacterium
GAAGGCCCTCAGAGCGCTCCTCACCTGCCCGACAGGATCCATCGGCACCATCAGCTCCAACAAGAGTAAGGAGGTCATGGACGATTTTCCGATCATACCCACGTTTGGCCACACGAAAGGGCACTGCGCCTTGTTGTACCGGAATCATTTTCTTTTCACCGGAGATCACCTCTGGTGGAGCCGGGCAAAAGGCGCCTTGAACGCGTCCGAAGATGTATGTTGGTACTCGTGGCCGCAACAAATTGCATCGGTTCGAACACTGATGCAATTCACCTTTTCATGGGTCTTACCCGGTCATGGCGAACGGATAAAACTCCCACCTCTCACCATACACGAGGAGCTCAAGACCCTCGTGGACAGGATGTGACACCCGCACCACTCTACCGGTTTCGCAATTATCTTTTCACTGTGTGAGTATCTCGTTGGTTAGCCGTCCATGAGACGGCTCAGGCTGGTTTGTGTGTGGTGTGGTTGCAGCGGAGGAGTTCTGGTTCTGCTGTATTTCACTCTCTCTGCGGTATTTCCGCTTCCTTCCCCGAAGCCCTATTCGCTCCTGGTTGAGGACAGGAATGGCCGTTTCCTTCAGGCATTCATCGCCCCCGATGGCCTCTGGCGTCTCAAAACCTCGCCTGATGAAATCCCGCTTCGTTTGAAATACATCCTGATCAAGAAGGAGGACCGGTTTTTCTATTATCATCCCGGCGTCAACCCGTTTGCCATCGGTCGCGCACTCATCCAAAACCTCACTCACCGATCGAGAGTCTCCGGCGCATCGACGATTACCATGCAGGTCGCGAGGATGCTGGAACCGAAGAGGCGAACCTATCTGAATAAACTCATCGAAATCTTCCGTGCGTTTCAGCTCGAATGGAAGTACTCGAAAGACGAAATCCTCGAGATGTACCTCTCGATGGTTCCCCTGGGAGGAAACATCGAAGGCTTGAAATCCGCCGCGTATATTTACTATCAGACACCGATCGAGCGGCTGAATATCGCTCAACTCTTCGACCTTATCCTTATTCCGAACGATCCGAACGACCTGCGTCCCGACCGGAACGCCGGCCGGCTGCTCGAAGAGCGCAAACAGAAGGCGCTGCCGTGGATCGGGAGCGGATTGTTGTCGCGCCAGGATTCGATCGTCATCTGGCAAACAGGGGCCGGTGCGCGGAGGAGGTCCCTGCCGGCGCTCGCGCCTCATTTCTGCCTGCGGGTGAGAGAGCAGTTCAGGAGTGCACCGATTGTGCGCAGCTCGCTCGATCTCAGGATTCAAAAGAGCGCGGAGACACTTCTTTCGAACCGGATGCAGCAATGGATACAGAAAGGGGTGCAGAACGGCGCGGTGCTGGTTATACGGAATGCGACACGCGAAGTCCTGGCGTATGTCGGATCGGAGAATTTCGACGACCCTTCGGCGCAGGGGCAGGTCGATGCCGTCAGGGCAATACGGTCCCCGGGGTCAACTCTAAAACCGCTGCTGTATGTGCTATTGATGGACCGTGGAGAGCTCACACCGAAGACACGGTTGCTGGACACTCCATATGACATTGAGGGCTACAACGCGGAGAATTATGACGGCACGTATTCCGGCTTCGTGTACGCGGACGAAGCGCTTCGCCGCTCACTGAATGTGCCGATGATCAGGCTTTTGCACGCGACGCGCGTAAAACCGTTCGCAGAGTTCTTGCAAACTGCGGGAATCGCATCGCTTCAACAGCAAAAAGAGAAATTAGGATTGAGCATGATTACGGGGGGGTGCGGCGTGACGCTGGAGGAGCTCGTCGGAGCGTATGCCGCCTATCCGAACGGGGGGCTCTACGCGGCGCCGTTGTACATCAAACAGAAGAAGCCGCTTGATGAAAAGAAAGCGCAAAGAATTTTTGCGAAGTCGTCGGCATTCATGGTAACTGAAATTCTTTCCGGGCTCGACCGCCCGGACATCCCCAATAACTTTGAATCGTCGCTTAATCTCCCGGCTGTCGCCTACAAGACCGGGACAAGTTACGGGAGACGGGACGCGTGGGCGATCGGGTACACCGCGGAATATACCGTTGGCGTGTGGATCGGAAACGTCACCAACAAGGGGAACGCCGATCTTGTCGGCAGCAAAGCTGCTGCACCGCTGCTGATCGACATTCTCAATTCGATATCGACCTCTCATCAGAAAGAAATACTGGCGAAGCCCGTCGATCTTCTCAAGCGGGACGTGTGCGCCACGAGTGGACACCTCCCTACCCCACGCTGCAAGCGACTGATCGAGGATTATTATTCAGTCGTGAGGACACAGGACAAGCTTTGCGAAATCGATGACGAGTACATGGCTTCTCCCGATGGCAAAGTACGTTACTGTCCATCGTGCGTCGGCGATAACCGATACTCGACCATCAACTATGAATGTTATCCGTCAGAGCTCTTGAGCCTCTGGAGCAAGATTGGCATGCGGTACGCGTCTCCTCCGCCCCACAATCCTGAGTGCACGGCGCTCATTGCGGGCGAAGGACCTAAAATCCTTTCGCCATCGCAGGATATGACCTATTACATCGTCGCCGCCGATCAGAAGCTTGTGCTGCAGGCGGCCTCGACGGTGGATGTAAGCCAGCACATCTGGTACGTTGACGACCAATTTCTCGGCCGCACGAAACCGAGCGAAAAACGATTCATTTCTTTCGGCGACGGCGAGCATACCGTAACGTGCATGGACGACAGAGGGAGGATGAGCTCGGTGAGGATAAAGGTCAAGTATGTGCTTTGATCAATGCAAAATTAAAAATGAAAAGTGAAAAAAGTTGGACTAAAGTCGACGGATAGATAATAGTTAGTCGTTATTCGTTATCTGACTACCGACTAACAATTACGAACGACGAACCACGAACTATCAACCACGAACTATCTCAGGAGTACTCCCATGCTAAAACCACAAATCCCGCGTCTTATCATTATGATGCTGTTTCTCTCATCGTGTTCGAAAAAAGAGACCGAAGTGCTGGAGCTGGCGTCACCGCTTCCCTCCGGGGTTGTACAGAGAGATGCACCGATCATCCTGTTCTTTTCAAAGGCCGTTGTGCCTCCGGATTCAACAAATCAATGGACGGCCTCGCCGTACATCGAGTTCACGCCGGTGATTCCCGGAAAATTCACATGGCGGGACACGTCGACGCTGGTGTTCAGCGCGGATGGTCCGCTGCCGGGCGACGTGAAGTTCAAGGCAAAGCTCAACACCCCCCTGCTGACGAATCTTGCCGGCATGAAGTCGTTCAATGGCGCGGACGAATTCACCTTCGCGACGCAAAGTTTCACCATGAGGAACGCCGAATTCTTTTACGACCGTGTCGGCAAGACGAGAACCGTCGGCATCAGGGCAAATCTTGAATTCACGTACGCCGTCAATCCCGCGGAAGTCGTCAAATATATGCGACTCGTCGTCGATAATGAAGCGCGACAGCCGCAGTCGGGCTCCTCTCAGAACAGCACGGTCATCCCGATTGAAATCGGCACGACCACGCAGCTTCAGAAAGACAAGGACATTTCCATCACCTTCGACGATCGACTGATCTCCGTCGAGACCAACACCCGCATCAGGATGGATACCCCGTTTGTGTTCAAGCTTCCGGGCCTTGAGGAAGTGAAGATTTACGGGCACGAGTTTGGAACCGATGGTGCGATGGGGTGGATTTCGTTCAAGACCTCACAGGAGATCGACCTGTCGTCCGCCAAAGCTTCCATTACCCTCAACCCTGACGTGCAATTCACATTGGAAGGAAACCGTCAGAGCTTCACAATGAAGGGGAAGTTCAATCCGGGTACGACGTTTCACCTTGTGATACGGAAGGGCATCGAAAGCGTGCTGGGAGGAAAATCACAGAACGATTACGAAGCGGATATCGTGGTCGGCAATGTGAAACCGTCGTTCGGCTTTGCGTCGGCATCGGGAGTGTACATGATGCTTGGCGGGCAGAAAACCCTCGAGCTCAAAACGGTCAACCTCTCGAAGCTCATTGTCACGGTGAGCCAGGTGTTTCAGAATAATCTCGTCTTCTTCCTCGATCAGGGGCGATACTATGATTACTACAACCGGTATGACTACGAGTACTACGATGAAGAGGGCGACTACTATCACCCTTACAGTAGAAAATATCGATACGTGCTCCAGAATTTCGGCCGCAGACTGGGCGTCGACACGCTCCTCATCCGTCACGCGATCAACAGGGAGGCCACGTCGCGCTTCAACCTGGGTGCATATCTCAATAATGGGTACAAGGGGTTTTACGTTGTTGAGATTGCGGACTCCGCAGAGCCGTGGCGGTCGACCTCCAAGCTCATTTCGGTGTCGAATATCGGGCTGATCGCGAAACAAAGTCCGAACGAAGTCATGGTGTTCGCCACGAGTCTTGAAACAAACGAACCCCTCCCGGGCGTAACAATCAATCTCATATCGACCAACAACCAGACCATCGCGACTCTGAAATCGGACGATGACGGGGTTGCACGGTTCGGCAAATTCAAAGAACTCAGAAAAGATTTTGCCTTGAAATTGATCACGGCAGAGCTCGAGAATGATTTCAATTTCATCAACTTGCTCGATTATCGTGTGGAAACGTCGCGCTTCAAGGTGGAGGGGAAGCACGATGCACAAAACGTATACGATGCTTTTCTGTACGGAGATCGGACGATCTACCGTCCCGGGGAGAAGATTTACCTTTCCGGGATCCTGCGAAACCTCAACAACCCCCTGCCGAGCCAGATCCCGGTCCGCTTGAAGATTTTCAATCCGCGCGGTCTCACCGTCCGGGAGTCGCAGCACACGCTCAACGAACAAGGCTCGTTCGAGACGAGCTACGAAACGCAGCCGGCGTCTCTAACCGGGACGTACACGTTTGAGCTGCTCACGGGGAACGGTCTTTACCTCACAAGCTACCAGGTCAGCGTGGAGGATTTTGTTCCCGACCGGCTGAAGGTGAACCTCAAGGCCTCGGCCGACACCGCGATGCCCGGAGAGAAGATCAAGTATCAGTTACTGGCCCTGAACTTCTTCGGACCTCCGGCGGCGAACAGGAAGTACGAATTCGAAGGCACGTTTGATATCCTCCCGTTCGTTTCGAAGAAATATCCCGAGTTCCGGTTCAGCGATGAAGCTGCGAAGAACTATGCCGCCAACCCGGAAGTCCAATCCGGAAAGACCGACGGGGACGGGAAGGCGTTGATTGAGTTTGGCATTCCGGACAACGTCACCTCCCAGGGGCTGCTTCGTGCGCGAGGGCGGGTCGCCGTCTTCGATGAATCGGGACGACCGGTCTATCAGGTTTCACAGACGATCGTTCCCCCGAAGGAATATTTCATCGGGATGAAGAACCTCGGTGCATTCTATGTTACGCCGAACCAGTCGCAGACCGTGCAGCTTGTTGGGGTGAACGAAGTTGATGAACCGATCAAGGGATTTAAGGCGAAGGTGGAACTCATGCGCCTGGAATGGCACTCCGTCCTGCGTCAGGCGGGTGAATCGAACACGTTGCGCTACGTATCCGAACAGCGCGAGATCCCCGTGAGGTCTGAGACGATTATCCTTCAAGGAACACCGTTCGATTACATGTACGTCGTGCCACGATCGGGGCAATACATCCTGCGGGTGTCAAAAGCGGGCGGCGAAGGGTACAACCAGTTGTATTTTTACTCGTACGATTGGGCGACCGCCGACATCACTTCTTTTCCGATCAGTCCGGAAGCCCACGTCGAGATGGTGTTCGACAAGAAAACATATGCCCCGGGGGAAAAGGCGCAGGTGCTCTTCCAGGCTCCCTTCAGCGGTAAAATGCTCGTTACCGTCGAACGCAACCAGGTCTTCGAATACAGTTACCTCGACGTAGTGAATAATGCAGCATCGATGGAAATTCCCATTGAGGACGCATATCTTCCGAATGCGTACGTAAGCGTGGTGCTCTTCCGAAAAATCAAAGAGATGAATATCCCCCTGATGGTGGGACACGGATTTGCACCGGTCATGGTCGAAAAGAAATCGAACAACATACACGTGAGCATCAAAGCCCCGGACAAAATTCGCCCGAAGACAAAACAATCAGTAACGGTTTTGACCGGTTTGCCGGGTGCCTTCCTGACACTTGCTGCTGTCGATGAGGGAATACTGCAGGTCAAGAACTACAAGACCCCCGATCCCTACGAATACTTCTACGCAAAGAAGGCACTCGAGACCGAAACGTTTGATTTCTTCCGGCACTTGATACCGGAGCCCGGGAAAAGTGCCAGTGGCGGCGGTGAAGGAAACCAAATGGCGAGGAGAGTTAACCCGCTCGGCGTGCAGCGCTTCAAGCCCGTTGCAATATGGTCCGGCATCCGGAGGACAAACGAGTATGGCGACGTTGAAGTGACCCTCGACGTGCCTGAGTTCAGCGGAGAGCTGCGGCTGATGGTGTTCTCGTACAAGGGCGATAGTTTCGGCTCGGCGCAAAAAGGGATGAAGGTCGCGGATCCCATCGTCATCACTCCCGCCCTCCCGAGATTCCTGAGCTCCAACGACAGCATGTCGATGACAATCACGGCGTTCAACACGACGGATAAAACCGCTCAATTGAGTTTCGGCATCGAAACCACGGGTCCGATCGTTGCACTTTCGAACAACACCTCCCTCGAGGTCGGCGCGAACCAGGAACGATATGTGACTCTCGATCTGCGAACGACTTCACAGGTGGGGAAGGCGACGGTGAAGGTACGAACGTCGGGCCTCGGCGAATCCTTTGAGTCGACAACCGATATCCCAGTCCGGCCGATCAGCCCGTTCACATCGGACGCCCTCATCGGCGCCGTCGACGGCGGCACGACGGTGACACACGATATCCCCGACGTGTACCTGTCCTACAACAGGAAGTCGTACATCACCTTCAGCCCATTCCCCGTGGCGAACTTCGCGAGAGAATTGAAATATCTCATCGGCTATCCGCACGGGTGCCTCGAGCAAACAACGTCGAAGGCATTTCCCCAGGTCTATCTCAGGGACATTGCACTGATGCTCGATCCATCGATACTCAACCATGGCAGTCCGGCGTACTTTGTGAACGAGGCGATCACAAAGATCGTAGCGATGCAGATGCCTGACGGTGGATTCTCGTATTGGCCCGGAGGCGATTACGCGAACCCGTGGACGACCGTCTATGCGACACACTTCCTGCTCGAATCCAGGAAAGCAGGTTATGCCGTCCCCGATCATACCATCAAGGGAGCATTGACCGCGATCGGGCAACTGGCGCGGAGCAAAAAGACGCAGGAGTATCACTCCTATGGCCCGGGCCAGAAAGTCACGATCAAGCGCATCGCCGACAAGAGTGCCGTGTACGCTCTTTATGTGCTCGCGCTTGGCGGGATGCCCGACAAGAATCTTATGAACTACTACAGGGTCGAGAAATCGTTGATGACCACTGATACCCGGTACCTGCTTGCCGGAGCGTTTGCGCTCAGTGGCGACCGCAAGACGTTTCTCGAGCTCCTCCCGCCGGAGTTCATCACCGAAGAAGCGAAACGGGAAGCGGGATACAATTTCGATTCCCCCATCCGTGCGAATGCGCTCATCCTGAACGTGTTGTTCGATACGGATCTGAACAACTCAAAGATCCCGTTGTACCTGGAGTATCTCTCGAGGTCGTACCGGAACTATTACTGGTGCAGCACGCAGGATAATGCCTTCACACTCCTGGCCTTCGGGAAAGCTGCCCGGATCGCTTCGTCCACGAAGGCCGACGGGGCTATTCGCGTTGGGGAGAAAAGTAAACCGTACGGCGGAGGCAATCAGAAGGTCGATATCGATCCGTTCGGGAAAAAAGTGTCTGTGTCGATGAACGGAACAGGGCGAGTGTACTATTCACTTGTCACCGAAGGCATCAGGACCGACGGAAAAGTGAGGATCGAGGACAAAAACCTGCAGGTGAGACGGGAATTTCTAAACCGGCAGGGTAACCCGGTCGACATGCAGGCGATCAAGCAAAACGATCTCATCATCGTTAAGCTTACGTTGAACTGCAGTATCGACAACCTGGAGAACGTGGCAATCTCCGACCTACTTCCTGCAGGATTTGAAATCGAGAACCCCCGTATCACTGAAACGACCGACTATGCCTTCATCAAGAACGCTACGTCGCCAGTGTATATGGACATCAGGGATGACCGGATCAACATCTACACGAACGTTTTCGGAAACAGGCAACAATTCTTTTACTACATGGTGCGTGCGGTGACTGCCGGGACGTTTGTCTATGCACCGGTGGTCGCGGAGGCGATGTACGACGCGAATTATTACTCGGCGAGTGGGTATGGGAAGGTGAAGGTTGGAAGGTGAACGGGGGGATGGTAGGTGGTAGGTGGTAGGTGGTAGGTGGTAGGTGTTGGGTGTTAGGTGTTGGGTGTTAGGTGTTGGATGTTGGATGTTGGATGTTCGATGTTGGATGGTCGATGTTGGATGGTCGAGAAACCTGATGGACGGACAGCTTTCGGCTGACGACCAAGGAGGGTGGCGCAGACCGGTGAGAACTCCGATTTCTTTCCTGGTATACCCGAGTTAGAAATCGGAGTTCTTGCAATCCATTTGGAAATTCTCTGCCGAATTCTGATGTTGAGCATGGGGCGCAATGTAACTCTTATCAAAGGAGATCGCACATGAAGAACCAACTCAGGATTATTGCAGCAGGCATAAGCTTGTGGTTGATGGCAGGCGTCGCGGCTGCACAGACGGACGACACGACGGATGCGGGGGTGCAGGTTGTAGAGTCGAGGCTGTGCCGTGCGGTGAAGAACAGGGTGGTCGAGGACGAAGACTCTACTTTCATGCTTAATTCAAAGGTTTTCCTCTGGTTGAGGACGACTGGCGGGGCCGGCAGCCAGCTCACCGTTACGTGGCGAAGCGGGACGTACGAACATACGACAACGCTTTTGCTCGGCGGGAGTACATGGAGAACGTGGGCGTCGAAAATCGTGAGGGTGGCCGGTGAATGGACGGCGACGGTCACGGACGAGCGGGGAACTGTGCTGGAGGAGAAGAGATTCGAGGTGAAGTAGTCCCGGACGTGAAGACCGGGAATGCTCTGCGCTCTCCCCACGAGAATGCGGCCGGACTCGACCTTGTCGAAATCTCCCGTGGAGAAAGGTGAGCCAATCTATGCGCTATCTTTCGAACAATCAATACTGATTATATGGGTGGACTATCGGTATGATCGAAGTACTGCTTGTCGTAAATACATTACTGCTCCTCACTTTAAGCTACCTTGTCTTCCGTTCCAAACCCGGAGGAACTCAGGAGAACCTCCAGCCCCTTGTTTCGTCGCTCGATGGTATCCAAAAAAACCTCGACCGTCTGGACGCAACACTTAGAGACGAACTTGCCCGCAACAGGGAAGAATCGAATCGTCATTCGAAAGAAACCCGTGTAGAACTTGGCGCCAGGCTCGATTCTTTCCAGAAAACTTTGGACTCATCGGCAAAGGGTAACCGGGATGAGCTGGCAGCATCTCTCAGGTCATTCCAGGATCAATTCAGAGCAAGCGTCACGGAGTTCAACGAGTTGCAGAAACAGAAATTCGACGGCCTGACACTCAAGCAGACCGAACTCCTTCAAACGACCGAGCAACGACTCGATAAAATGCGTGACGTCATTGAAGCGAAACTGAAAAATATACAGGAGGATAACAGCGATAAGCTCGAACGCATGCGACAGACCGTCGACGAGAAGTTGCATAAGACCCTCGAGGACAGGCTTGGTCAGTCGTTCCAGATCGTCAGCGACAGATTGGAGCAGGTGCAACGAGGATTGGGTGAGATGCAAACGTTGGCGAATGGCGTTGGCGATCTCAAGAAGGTTCTTTCAAATGTCAAAACAAGGGGCTCGCTTGGCGAATACAGGCTGGAAATGATTCTCGAACAAATCCTGGCGCCCGAGCAATATCAGAAGGACGTCGTGACGAAGCCGGGCAGCCGGGAACATGTGGAGTTCGCAATCAAACTGCCGGCAAAAGATACCGAGAGCGAAACGATCTGGCTTCCCATCGACTCGAAATTTCCCCAGGACCGGTATCAGGCACTTCTGGATGCGTATGACACGGGAGATTCTGTACTCGTGGACGGAGCGACCAAAGAGCTTGAGAAGACCATCAGGCTGCTTGCAAAAGACATCCGAGACAAATATATTAATCCACCATTAACCACCGACTTCGCCATTATGTTCCTCCCATTTGAAGGACTCTATGCCGAGGTGGTTAAACGGCCGATCCTGTTTGAGATGCTCCAGAGGGATTTCAGAGTGAATGTCAGCGGCCCATCAACATTTGCCGCCTTTGTCCACAGTTTACAGATGGGATTCCGGACTCTTGCCATCCAACGAAGGTCCAGTGAGGTGTGGTCTCTCCTCGGTGCAGTAAAAACCGAGTTTGGCAAGTTTGGGACTTTCCTGGATGGAGTACACAAGAATTTAGAATCTGCAAGCAGCAAGATCCTGCTTGCAAGTCAGAAGACTCGCACAATAGAACGGAAGCTCAAGAACGTCGAAGCGCTTCCCCAGCAAGAAGTCGCGAAATACCTGGGGGATGGATCGGATCTTGATAACGAAGATCAAACAGAAACGCAAGATCCCGAAACATCTGAATGAGAGATTGCATCCTCATATATATAGTGTCTACGTGTGGTTTGTCATGCACTTCACCCACTCCTGCTGAATCTGTCTTTCCGGATGGCCGGATAACATCCACCGTCGTCGACAGCCTCGGA
>DASYTP010000348.1:0-6431 GCA_036002145.1 Bacteroidota bacterium
GGTCCTGCGGAAACGACGCTCGCCGAACGGTGTGTAGAGTTCATCGAGAGCAGTCCCGCCATCGGGGGCGGCGACACCACTTGTGTGCAGGTTCGCGTACTCCGTCGCCGTGCCGTGGCAATCGATGCATTGAATCTCAACTGCATTGTGGAACTCCCCCACAAGTTTTCCGTCCCCGTGTGCATCCTGCGTGAAATGGCAATCGACGCAGTGCATCCCTTTTTCCGCATGGATGTCTTTGAGGTGGACTGCCTTCTGTGCCTTTCGACTATCCTCGCTCACGGTTGGGGGGGCGCCGTTCTCCACCGGCACAACGCCTTCGAACTTATTCGGAGAATTCCACGGGATAATGCTTCCATCCTTATCAAGCAAATTGCCTTTCCTGTCTTTTTTGAACACTGCGCGGAAAATCCAGCCGTGACCATGATAGTCCGCAAATTGTGTGGTGGTCAGCTGCGGATTCAGCTCGCTCACGCGGTTAAGAAAATCCGGATCGCCCCACTTGCCCCGGAGAACTGCTTCCTCGGGATTAGCATCCAGTAGCTTGAAGGCCTCCGACGCGGATGGATGTGATTGTTCTTTTGGATACATCAGCTCCCCGTCCGATTCATAATCCCACATCTGGAATCCCAGATACGTATTCACAAATGCGTTCGGCTGGTGCATGTGGCAGACGATGCATTGGCTCGACGGTATGGAGCGTGTAAACTGATGAAGAATCGGGTGGCCGGATTCTGTTTTGGGAATTGTCGCATCAGCTGTCCGGCTCTTACCCTCGTTGCCGTACTTCGCATAGGGACCGGAATTCACCGTCGAACGATCGTTCGCATACACCACATGACACCCTGTACAGCCGCTCGATCGGTAGTCGCCGGCATGATCGTTGGTTCCAAGAAAAGAAAGATGAGGATCGTTGAGTCTGGTTTTGTGAATGTTCAGGACAGGCGAGCTTATTCTCAATTCCGTGCCGAGCCCGCGTTCACTGAGTTTCATATCCGGCTTTCCCGGAATCTCGAATGGATTGGGAACACCGATCTCGGAGGCATTGATCCTTGATGCGGTTCCGCCACGCTCGAAACTTCTGAAGTTATCGGGGGGTTGCGTGATTTCCCATCGCGGCAACGGCACGACAAACGGAAGCACACCCTTCTTCAGATCATCTTCCGTTGGTGGGGGGACTGTGTTAACGCGTTGCGCACGGCCGTCGCGGCTATAACTTTCGCCCAGGATGGAAGTTTTCGTCGGGAGGATGCCGTTGTTATACGCCGCGCCGGCCCAGAACAAGGATGACGTGGTCATCATGCTCTTTTGCACATTTCGGACCGCTTCACCATGACATGCTCCACATGCTTCAGACGCAACGCGTAGATCACCGGGATTGACAAACTTGACGAACTCCGGATCTTCCTTGTTGAGGATCGTATATGAACGCTGGGGATTCGCCGACGACTTCCAGACATCAGAAAACCTGGGTTGCACATGCGCAGAAGCAAGTGTCTTGACTTCAGGGTTTCCGCCGTGGCAGTCTATGCACCCGAGCTTGACGGCCTGAGACTTGTGGATACTTTCAATCCCATTGTGGCAGGTTATGCAGCCCAGGCTTTTCTTGTCGGCTTCTTCCTGCGTCTGGTTGATGAGCGGTTTCTCCTGGGCAAGAACTCCGTTACGAGCCGTGCACATGAAACAGATAAGGATCAGGAGATATGTTTTCTCAAATTTCATCTTAGTCTGGAGTTGAGTATCAGCATTTCCTTAGGTCGCTCCTACCGGAGCTATTTGTGAGTTGAGATGATTCCATATCTATTAACAGGTCGTCCCTCCGGGACTGACCCAATTTGCTTTCGAGACGCCCGACCAACAGGTTGTTGAAAAACTATTTCCGCACTCTTCTAACTCGTCCACCGTCATCAGGATGTCCGGGCTTCTTTAATTTTTTCCTTTTTGATTGTGCTCACACACTTCCCGCCACGTCCGAAGGACCCCTTCGGGGTAGGGGCGAAAGCGTTCAAGCTTATCCCGGCTCTGTGTCGCTTTATGTTCCGCCCCTCCGGGGCTCAACAATGGCTCTTCTCCTACAACCCATCGCTCACGCGATGGGCTATGTTCTTTCGTCCCTCCGGGACTTAACCTAACTGCACGAAGCTCCCGGGGACCGGCCTGCGAACAGAGAATCACAAATGTGATGATGAATAATCTCATTCCTGTATCAAAATCGTTTCCTGTTTCGTGTTCCTTAGAGTCTTTGTGTCTTTGTGGTTAATACGCAAAGATTATCGACGTGAAAAATGAAAAAAGTGTTTGTGATGATTCATAAATATCTCTGAAGCCATCCAACGGCGTAAGCGCGGTCGCTCCCAAGATAATGATTGCATTGTTATTCAAGAATGGACGATAACGCAATCCTAACCCGTAATCGATCCCGATCTGCTTGTGGAGCGCCGGCTGATTAATAAAGTCCTGTAGGACCTTTGTCGATACGAATCGGAGATAGTTCGCGTTCAAGACGAGTTTGAGCTTTGGGGAAATTTCTGCGTCATATCCGACGTTGGCGATCCAGATCCCGGGATTGACAAAATTCGACTGCCCTTCCAGTTTGCTGCTTCGCAGCGAGGGGAGCAGACTGGCTTTTTGAACCAGCCCGACACCCTGCAATCCGATACCTTGAGAGTTCCAATAACTGAACGCTCCCCCTGCAAAAAATGGTTCGTCGAGGATTGCGTCGAATCCTTCTCCAACATCATCCGAGAGATTATCGTCGCCCGACGCATAAAAACCGGAAACTCTGAACCTCATCCAATCCTTATCGACCGAGAGCTCCAGGGCCGCCATCTGCGCGTTAATAGTGATGGAGTGTCCTGCGAATGAATTTAAATCGTCATCGCCAAAGACCTGGTAGAATGCGTGCGAGATATTCCATGGACCGAGGTGACCATCCCCCGTCCAGCCGGCATAGTACGCCTTTATCTCGTGAGGCTTGGCGTTGCCCGCGAGCGAAGGCCTCACGGGAAAACCGTTTTCATTATAGTGGACTGAAGGTTTGTCATGGTTATAATGAAAACTCAACTCCGTGGTGTATCCGGGCGTGAGAAAATCCTGAACGTAGACATTGGCGATGATGATATCTTGCTCGCGCTTGTCGAAAACGGTATTCAGCTCGCTGTTTGTTTCCTTCTCCAGCATGGGGAGGTAGATGATACTGTATTGCACGCGGTTCGAGGAGAAATTGCCGAAGAGCCGCGCCCCCAAATTGAAGTCGCTAAAAATGAAATTACGGAAATCGCTTCCGAACCGTTGGATGCCTGCCTTTAGCGAAACAAAATCATACCTGTCGCTCACATCGAAGAGATGTTTTTCAAAAAAGAGCTCCTGAAACGCGATGTGCGTTTCGGTGCGGTCGTTTCCTTTCCTCACATTGATGTTGACCCCATTATGTTCGTGAAGCCGGGCGTAGTTGAGATTGAACACTGAGGTTACCTTTACCTCCCAGTCCCGCGGCTTATAGGCGACGTCGCCGCCATAGAGCTCGAAGGAGAGTTTGAGATTTTCATTGACGAGCAGTCGTTCTCCCCTGCCAAAAAACGGCTCACTCACCGGATCCAACGAACTCACACCCGAGGGTGTAGGCGCGCGGGCACCTTCAAAAAGATTATCTGCGACGGCAGTCAATCGCAAAAACGTATGCTGCCCGATGATCGGGTAATCGCCTTTGAGGATGTTCTGATTGTACGGATCGAACCAATGCCCCTCGTCGTAAATTTCGTACGGTGGAAGTTTGATGCCGCGCCAGCGGTCTTCGATGGGAACGAAATCGGGAAGTGACTCTACACTATCTTGCTGAGAAGTTATTAGTGTGTCTTGCTGCGATTGCGATGAATCTTTAGTTGGCTGTGAATATGCCAAGATGGGCATCAACAAGAGGACCAGCGTACAGATCCCCCAGCGTAGGTTGGACCAAGGTTGAAAGATTATCTGACGCCCATCTAACTCACCCCTTCGTCCCACTCGTCCCCTTCTCCCCGCCTCCGTCGGGATCTTCGACTTTCCAAGAGAAGGGGACGTTCTTGCGGCGATTGAACGTCCCTCTCTTGGAAAGAGAGGGACCACAGGGTGAGTTCGATACGTAGGCAACGACGCTTTCGATGGCGAACTAATGACGCGACGTGTGTTAGGGCCCCAAGTTCTCACAATCCAGATCTCCTCGGAAACTTCACATACGGAAGCCGAACGCCATGATAGAGAATATTGTCGCACCGGTCTTCCTGCGCCGGCTCGAACCCGACTGTGCCTGCGGCAGCGATAAGGTCATCCTGATCCACGCCATCCCCGCTAACGCCGATCGCGCCGGCGAGCCGGCCGTTTTTGTACAATGCGATACCGCCCGGGAATATCGTGATCCCGTTGCCGTACGCGGGCAACCCCGGCTCCGAGAGTAACCGCCGCTGGTATCCGAAGGCATCGGCATCCTCTTCGAACAATGGACCATGCTCGACCGGCCCATCCAATGAATCCCGGTCTATGCCGGGCGGGTAAAAACGCTGGCTCAAAAATCCGATTGCACGAGTGGTGATCGAAAGTGGAGCGCCTGGATCGATATCCAAGATGAGACGGATTCGCTTACCGAATTCAACGTTCGTGAGATTGCTGAACGCGAGCGCCGTTCTTGCCTTTTGTGCCGATACATCGAAGCTGAAGATTGTCGCATCTGGCGTGCGCCAGATGCCGAGGATACTGCCATCGACGTCGACGACGGAAATGAACACTTGCGCCGCGGCGCCGACCGGCCGCCGGATCGCCGCCCTCGTGACAGCCGCCTGTTCTGCCGCCTGTCTGATAATTTTTTCGACGTCCGTCTGTGGAAGGATCGAGCCGGGTTTGGCAGGAAAATCAAACCCGGGCGCAATGTTCAGAACGAAACCACCGCCGACGGGGAATTTCGGTCCGGACCCTGCAACCGGTCCCGTCGTATAGGCGCCGCGGATAAGCTCGTCAAACGGATCTGCATAATTTCCGCGGGGCGTGGCAGCGTTTGCATAGAGGAAGCGGATCCCATCGATAAAGATGTTGTCACCACGCTTCTCGTCAGGCACCTGGAAGCCAAAAACTGCGCCAAGAGCTATCACCTCGTCATCGGTAACCCCGCCACAATAATCCTTAACGAATCCTCCGGAACCGGAACCGCTTACCCCAATCCCGCCCACGAGCACTCCCCTCTTATAGAGGGGCACTCCCCCGGGTTCGTCATTCAATGGACCGGGGTTCGGTTGGACGTCGCCTCCGGGCAAGCTGGAAAATCCTACGCCAAAAAGAGGACCAGCTGGAGTATTGAGAATTCCGGGCGGAAAATGATCTCGAGTTATGAAACACGCGGTTAACGTTGTGAACGCGTGTCCGTTACTGCTCAAGTATGCCGCCGTCCTCGCCTTTCGGGTCGCCGAACCCGTTGAGTCGGCAGCGCCGGTCATGAGATAGACCGCGAGCGTGTTTCCTTCCCGGTCTACGACGACGATGGTCACGTTACGGCTCAGACGCTGCGCTTGTTGTACCGCCTGGCCGACAATTGTTTTAACTTCGGCTTGAGAGAGGCTATCGGTGGCGACTGAAAGTGGATTTACCGGTGTGTCGACAGGATCGCAGGAGAGGATCGTGAAGCAAGTTTGCAAGACCAACAAAAGTGTGATAGGAGCTGATCTATTCATCAGGATTTCTAAAGAGCTTAATAACTAATGTTACGCAGACTGAGAGAGTTTATGACAGAATTCCAATGAATTGAAAAGTTGGGCTAATATAAAGATATGGGGATAAAAAGTCAAAGGAGGCAACAGCAGAGTCTACACTGAAACCGCGCAGATCGTCCCCCCCTTCTTCCATCACTGTCCCCTTGTCATTCCCACATGTCTTAAGTGGGAATCTCTCGCTCCATTCCGCAAGATTCCCGATTGAAGCATTCGGGAATGACAGGGTAAGGCGGGGAGGGAGGGCCTGGATGCGCTTTGCCACATTCGCCATAAATTCCTATCTTCGAGCCATGTATCGGCCCCTCTTCACTCTCCACCGCTGGCTTGGGTTGTTCTCCGGTGTATTTCTTCTTCTTATCGGACTCAGCGGTTCACTCCTGGTCTATCAAAACTCACTGGAACGATGGCTTAACCCCTCGCTCTATTATATAGAGTCGAAGGGCGACAGATTGTCCCTCGATTCTCTGTATTCCATCGTCTTCAGAAAATACGGCGCAAATTTTGCGCGATGTTCCGTAGACATACCCGCGAGCACCGGCGAAGTGTATGAATTCACGCTCACGAAACCAATCCAAAATTATCACACGAGGGAGTTGTACATCGTCGATATTCAGCCGTATTCAGGAGCGATTTTGAGAGAAGGATACTGCGACGATCCATCAACGTCGTTCTTGCACTGGGTGATGTATTTTCACG
>DASYTP010000349.1:0-7685 GCA_036002145.1 Bacteroidota bacterium
TATCGCAATGGATTACCCGCTGTGGGGAGTTGAACGGGCCGGTCGCGTCGAGGATGGTGAGTGAATCGGCATGCCCTTTCAACGAAACGTAACTCTTGAGTTTCAATGGATATATCTCACCCGTAAGGCTGAGCCTATACGTGCCGGCTGCCACGTGAATTGTCGTGGGGTCATCGGAGGTTGGGGTTACGACGGATAACGCGTAAGCGATGGTTCGCCATGGATTCGCCTGGGATCCACTTCCGGTAGTATCATTGCCAGTTGTCGCGACATAATAGTCTCCGCCGAGCGACAGCGAGCTTCCCATGATTGACAGAGATAACAAATAGAGTAGGGAATCATATATTGCGATATGTTTGTTTCGAGGATTCACGTTAGCGCAGCAGTATCATCTTCTTCGTCCCCACAAATCCTCCCGCTTGCAGTCTGTAAAAGTAGATTCCACTCGTAATTCCGCTGGCGTCCCAATCCACGTCATGCTCCCCCGGCTCTTTCATCTCATCCACGAGCGTTGCCACCTCTCTTCCAAGAACATCGAATATCTTCAAACTGACGTACTGTCTACTGCTTACTGCGTACTGAATCCTCGTTTCCGGATTGAACGGATTAGGATAATTTTGATCCAGATAAAAGTCATGAGGCAACAGTTTCTCCCGCTCAGTGCTCGACTCAACCAGGTGGGCCCCATACTTGAAAATGTTGAGATAATGTATGCCTCTCGTTCCCGCCTGTGGAAGGGCCAGTGTATCCGTTGTTGCCATATTGATTCTTACGTTGCCGACGACCGTGTCGAGATACGCGACTGCTGCGCTATCACAGCGGAGGAGTAAATCTGCGCCGGAGATCCATCTGAAAGAAACGTTCTTCTCCGGTTCATCACTGAAATAGATTTTGAACGTGTCGACCTGATTGGCACTCTCCCGGGCATTAAACTGATGGTGCATCAGACCCCGGACACTGGGGCCAAATTGGTTCGTCCGGACCGGCGCCCAGATTGCCTCGAAACAAAACGGAGGAGGGGGAGATTCTACTTCCCGGTACTCCATGGGGAAACTTTTCGCGCTGTCGATACCGGTCGTGCTATTACCCATTCGGTTCCCGAACGTCAGGAGATAGCTCGTGCATCCGCCGTACACGCGAATCCACAGCTTGGATGCGTCGAGGACTTGCGATGAAGTCTTATGCGCGTAGATTACCAGAAGCATGAACAGGAAGATAAGATGGATTCGTAATTTCTTCATTTTACTTCGCCTCGAGAATTGCGTGGTAAGCGTGACCGTAATATATCAGAATAAGAGAGAAAATCAACCAGACTGTGCTGCAAGTGCGACGCACTTACGGGTGAGAAAAACCCCAGAGAAGTGCGTCGCACTTGCCCGTCGCCAGATTTTGAATTTTGCTCCATTTTTCCTAAATTCATTTCAAATTATGCTGTTTTCCTATCGACAATCACATCCCGTGTTAACATCTTTTAACAAGTTGTTACGCGATTTTTCGGTAACTTAATTCCCATGAGCTTCGTACCATGCCGTGGATGCAATCAAATAATCGCATCCAGTGTTATACCTATGTTTCTCAATCGAATAATTGTGAACCGTCAACCACGTACCAACAACCACTCCGCCAAAGGCGGATCCGCCTCCCCGAAGGGGTCCTTCGGCCCGGCGGAGAACTAACAACTACGAACTAACAACTACGAACTAATGACAGACATTAAAGCCCTCAGCGAACGCATTCAGCGCGAAAGCGCATTTGTCGACCTTCTTCAAATGGAAGTCGGCAAAGTCATCATCGGACAGAAGTACATGATCGAGCGGCTGCTCATCGGACTTCTCTCGAACGGTCACGTGCTGCTTGAGGGGGTGCCCGGGCTTGCCAAGACGCTCTCCATCAAGACCCTGGCAGCGGCGATCCAGGCTAAGTTTCAACGTATCCAGTTCACCCCCGATCTGCTCCCCGCCGACGTCATCGGAACAATGATCTATAATCAAAAGAATGGCGAGTTCACCGTCCGTCGCGGACCGATCTTTGCCAATTTCATCCTCGCCGACGAGATCAACCGCGCACCCGCGAAAGTGCAAAGCGCGCTTCTCGAAGCGATGCAGGAACGTCAGGTCACGATCGGCGAACAGACGCATAAGCTGCAGGAGCCGTTCCTCGTGCTCGCCACACAGAACCCGATCGAGCAGGAAGGAACCTACCCGCTTCCCGAAGCGCAGGTCGACCGCTTCATGCTGAAGATCAAGATCGATTATCCCAATCGGGAAGAGGAACGGCTCATCATGCGGCAGAATATTTCGACCAACTCCACTGAGATCAAAGCCGTGATCAGTACGGCGGATATCGTGAAGGCGCGGGCGCTGGTCCAGGAAGTATACATGGATGAAAAGATCGAGCATTATATTCTCGACATAGTGTTTGCGACGCGTAAACCGAAAGACTTTAAGCTGGACAAGCTCACTTCGCTCATCAGCTACGGCGGATCTCCGCGCGCAAGCATCAACCTCGCTCTCGGCGCGCGCGCGTTCGCGTTCGTCAAGCGTCGAGGATACGTCATCCCGGAAGACGTGCGCGCTGTCTGTCACGACGTCCTCCGTCATCGCATCGCCGTCACCTACGAAGCGGAAGCCGAGAATGTCACCCCGGAGCAGATTGTGGATGAGATATTGAATGCGGTGGAAGTGCCATGATGGTACTTAGTACTTTGTTGTTTGTTCTTAGCAAAAGAAAATGTTCAAGAAGCTTGAAGAATTAGACGTCTACAGGCTATCCGAAGCCCTATCAGATAAGATCTGGGCTGAATGTATTGGATGGGATGGTTTTGCTAAGAACACCGTTGGAAGACAACTTGTTAACGCCGCAGACTCAATCGGGGCGAATGTTTCAGAACAGGATTAATCGATGAACTCGGCCCAAAGCTTAACGCATATATAAATTCAATAAAGCGTCAAGCAAAAGGCCCCCAATAAATTCACGAAGAACCAAATACAAAGTAGATAGTACCAAGAACCAAGAACTAAGAACTAAGTACCAAGAACTAAGTACTACCTTTGGAGACCTCTGAACTCCTAAAAAAAGTCCGCAAGATCGAAATCCGCACCAAAGGCCTGGTCAACCAGATCTTTTCCGGCGAATACCACAGTGTGTTCAAAGGACGGGGGATGGCGTTCAGCGAGGTGCGGGAGTACCAATTCGGCGACGATATCCGGACGATCGAATGGAACGTCTCCGCCCGGTTCAATCACCCCTACGTGAAAATCTTCGAGGAGGAACGTGAGCTCACCGTCATGCTGCTTGTGGATGTCAGCGGCTCAGGCGAGTTTGGAACGGTTACGCAATTGAAGAAGGACATCGCGGCGGAAATCTGCGCGGTCCTTGCATTTTCGGCAATCCAGAATAATGATAAAGTGGGCGTCATCTTCTTCTCGGATATCATTGAGAAATTCATCCCGCCGAAGAAAGGTCGCACGCATATCCTTCGCATCGTGCGCGAACTGCTGGATCTCCGGCCTGCGCACCGGCAGACGAAGATTTCCGAAGGCCTGCGCTATCTGACGAGCGCCATCAAGAAGCGCAGCACCGTGTTTCTGATTTCCGATTTTCTGGACGAAGGCTACGACGACGCCCTGAAAATTGCCGCCAAGAAACATGATCTCATCGGCGTGCGGTTGTTCGACCCGCGTGAAGCGGAGCTCGTTCCCGCAGGATTAATGCGAGTCCGCGATGCCGAGAGCGGAGAGGCGACATGGATAGACACCTCGGATCGGACCGTGCGCGAGCGTTATGCCCGGTGGTGGAAGGAACGGGATGCAGCGAGAACGAAGCTGCTGCGCCGGAGCGGGGTGGATGCTATCAATATTCGTATCGACCGATCATATGTCAATCCCATGGTGGTGTTTTTTCAGACGAGAGAGAGAAGATGGTGAAGGGGAGATTGCGGATTGCGGATTGGGGATTTCGGATTGCCGGAGCGGAGTGGAGATCCCGCACGGATTGTGGGACGGATTGCGGATTGTGCATTTCGGATTGCCGACACGGAGGGGAAATCCGGTATGGAGTGTAGGACGGATTGTCGATTGTTGGAGCGGAGCGGAAATCCCGCTTGGAGTGTGTGGCGGATTTTGTGCCGTACTCGTTTCAGAGTAGGGATTTGTGCCTGCTTCCTTGTTCTTGCCATCAGTCAGTACTCATTTGCACAGGATATTACGGCGACGGCGAGGGTGGATTCGCATAATATTCTTATCGGCGACTGGTTGAAATTGCATGTTGAAGTGAAGCATCCTGAGGGTGTCACTGTTCAATTTCCACCGCTACCCGATTCGCTCCAAGGACTCGAAGTCATCAGGCGCGATTCGATCATGAGGAAAAATTCTGATCGTGAAGTCGTGGAATCGACGTCCTTTACGCTGACGGCGTTTGATACTGGAACATACGTCATTCCTCCCCTCGTATTTCAGTATACACAGGGAAGCGACCGGAGGGTCGGAATGGTGGAAACATCACCGATTGCGATTTTTGTCCATACTGTCGGTGTCGACACGTCGAAGGACATCAAAGACATCAAGCCCCCCGTTTCGCTGCCGATTTCGTTTGCCGAACTCCTGCCGTACATCCTCGGCGTGCTCGGCATTGGCGGCGCCGGATGGCTCATCTATTATATTCTAAAGAAAAGAAGGAGGGGAGAGAGCATCCTTCCCGAGCCCCCGCCCCGCCCGGCGCATGAGCTTGCCTTCGAAGCATTACGTGCCCTCGAAGCTGAGAAACTCTGGCAGCGCGGGTTGGTGAAGGAATATCACTCCAAGCTCACGGACATTATCCGCACGTATGTTGAACGCCGTTATGGCGTGCTGGCAATGGAAATGATCACCGATGAGATTCTCTCGTCACTGCCTGTCGCCCGGCTCGACAATGAGCTGAAACGGGAACTCCGGGATACGTTGCTGCTTGCGGACCTCGTCAAGTTCGCAAAGTTTCAGCCGCCGACCGAAGAGCATGAACGGAGCATGCGGTCCGCATATGGTTTTGTTGAGGCAACCCGGCATATTGCGCCTCAGCCGGCGAAGCAGGATGTTGCAAAGGAAGCAGCAATATGATGGATTTTACATTCGCAAACCCCGAATTCTTTCTGCTTCTGCTCCTGGTACCTGCCATGGTGTTCTGGTACTGGAAACGACAGAACAGTCAGCTCGTTGAAATGCAATTCTCCACGCTTAAAGTCGTGCACTCCATTCCCCGGTCGTGGCGCCAGCGTCTGTGGCATCTGATCTTCGTGTGTCGCCTCATTGCGTTCGTTTTCCTGACCATCGCCCTCGCGCGGCCGCAGTCGACCTCGCGCGGGGAAAATGTATCGACGGAAGGGATCGACATCGTGCTTGCGACCGACATCTCGGGGAGCATGCTCGCGGAAGATTTCCGGCCAAACCGCGTCGAGGCTTCGAAAAAAGTCGCCGCGGAGTTTATCGACGATCGTCCCAACGACAGGATCGCGCTGGTCATATTCGCGGGCGAAAGTTTTACGCAATGCCCCCCCACGCTGGACCACTCGGTTTTGAAAAACCTCCTTTCACAGGTCAAGACCGGCATGATCGAAGACGGTACGGCGATCGGGTCGGGGCTGGCGACTGCCGTCAGCCGGCTCAAGGATAGCAAGGCGAAGAGCCGGGTGATCATCCTCCTCACCGACGGTGTCAACAACCGCGGCTCCATCGATCCGTTGACGGCGGCGGGCATCGCGCAGACGTTCGGCGTTCGTGTGTACACCATAGGCGTCGGCACACAAGGCACAGCGCCGTACCCCGTTCAGACTCCGTTTGGAACCCAGTATCAGAATGTGCCCGTTGAGATCGACGAGACCCTGCTGACGAAGATTGCGGAACAGACCGGCGGGAAGTATTATCGGGCGACCGATAACCAGAAACTGAAGGCGATCTACGCGGAGATCGACCGGCTCGAGAAGACCAAGATAGAAGTGACGCAATTCCGGCGGCACAAGGAAGAATTCTACAGTGCCGCCATGTTTGCCGGATTTTTTTTATTATTAGAAGTGTTCTTGTCACAGACGGTGTTTAGGAAGCTTCCATGATTCGATTCGCACATGACGAATATCTCTATGCGCTCGCGCTTGTGCCCCTGCTGCTCGTTGTCTTTGTGTGGGCCCTTCGCATGAGACGTCAGGCGCTGCAGCGTTTCGGCAACCTTCCGGTTCTCGAACTAATTATGACCTCGGCGGGCAAGTACAAGCGTGTCGTCAAGTTCGCTCTTGCCGCCTGCGCACTGGCATTCGTCATCCTCGGCACGGCGAACCCGCAGGTCGGCACGAAGCTCGAAGAAGTGAAACGGGAGGGGGTCGATATCATGATAGCGCTCGACGTGTCGAACAGCATGAAGGCCGAAGACCTCAGGCCGAACCGGCTGGAGAACGCGAAGCAGGAAATCTCACGAATGATCGACAAGCTGCAGAACGATCGCATAGGGTTGATCGTCTTCGGTGGCGAGAGCTATCTCCAACTACCACTGACCACAGACTATTCCGCAGCCCGGCTGATTCTGAGCACGGTCGACGTCGACGTCGTCCCGGTGCCGGGTACGGCCATCGGCTCGGCCATCAAGCTCTCGATGAAATCTTTCGCCGAGGGAGAAAAGAAACACAAGGCGATCCTGGTGATCACCGATGGCGAGAACCACGAAGACGACGCGATTGCTGCAGCAAAGGAAGCTGCCGCTGACGGCGCCGTGATCCACACCATCGGGATGGGGTTGCCCGATGGAGCGCCGGTCCCGGTGTATCAAAATAACGTTCAGGTCGGCTACAAGAAAGACGCCGACGGGAACACGATCATCACGAAACTCGATGAACAGGGGCTGCAACAGATTGCAGATGCCGGGAACGGGAGATATATTCGTGCTTCGAACCAGCAGAATGAGCTGGACATTATCCTTAAAGACATACAGTCGATGGAGAAAAAGGAGTTCGGGACGAAAATGTTCACGGAATACGAGGACCGCTTTCAGTACTTTCTCGGCGCCGCGCTCGTCCTCATCGTCGCCGAGTTCTTCCTTTCAGAACGAAAGAACCGCTGGCTTGCCGGGATTACCTTATTTAAGGAGCGTGCATGAGAGCGTTGGTGTGGTTTGGCACTGTATTCCTCGGGCTTTCGATTGCAAGCGCCCAATCCGAGCGCTCGCTCGTTCGCGAGGGTAACCGTGCGTATGAGAACAGCAAGTTTTCGGATGCTGAGGTGAACTACCGGAAGGCACTCGAGAAGAACAGGGAATTCCGTGAAGGTCCGTTCAACCTCGGTGATGCACTCTACAAGCAGGGGAGATTCGGCGAAGCCGCGGAGCAGTACCAGATCGCCGCCACGCGAACGAAGGATGCCGGTGAGAAGTCGCAGGCACTGCACAATCTCGGCAATTCCCTCTTGAAGTCGCAGAAATATGAGGAAAGTATCGATTCCTATAAGGAAGCACTGAAGCTCAATCCGGGAGACGCCGATACAAAGTACAATCTTGAATACGCCAGGAGAATGCTGCAACAACAACAACAGCAGCAGCAGAAAAATAAGGATCAGAAGAAAGATCAAAAGGATCAGGACAAGAAGGATCAACAAAAGAAGGATCAGCAAAAAGAAGATAAACAGAAGGAAGATCAGCAGAAGGAAGATCAGAAACAGCAGGATCAGCAG
>DASYTP010000350.1:0-4404 GCA_036002145.1 Bacteroidota bacterium
TTAGGTTCCATGTCACTCAAATTCGATTCCAAATGAAATGGTATGGGTTGATCCCAAATCGTATTTAAAAGGGACAAATGCGTAATCCAGGAACATCACACCGTAATGAACTCCAACTCCCCCTGAGAAATTCTTTGACTCATAACCGGTCTGGTATCCCGCGCGAATTGCAAACGCGCGTTTGAAATTGAATTCTGCACCGAAATGCACATGGGTCTTTTCTTCGCCTGTGAATGACACAACATCGGACGAAAAGATCAATGACCCGTCAACGTTCTCGAGCGATGTTTCGTACGCCCCGCCCAGCCGGAGAATCGTAGGTAATTTTGAAGATTGCCGATCAAGCTCGCTTACCGAACCGAGATTGCTAAGCACGAATGCCACGCGGATATCCCACGGAGTTGAATAGAGTCCTCCAACATCAAAAGCATAGCCTGATGCTGCATCCACGAGTATCTTTTCATAGAGAAACTTCCCCGTTACTCCCAAGCTGAGATGAGGATCGATCAGGTAAGCCGCGGAAATACCGATCGAAGTGTTTCGGGCTGCGAAAGTCGTCAGAGGGGGACCTGGAACATCTCTCAGTTCAATATCGCTTATGCTGGTCGCATTGGCACTGACACTCAACGAGAACGCATCCCATGATGTCATCGCGCCGATAAACTCAGTCCTGGTATCCAGCATCCACTCTTTGTGCATGAGGAGAACCTGTGATGATTTGGAAAGCGACAAGGCTGCAGGATTATAGAAGGTGGCTGATACATCATCAACTACTGCCGAACAAGCTTCTCCCATCCCAAGGGCTCTGCCCCCCACACCTAGTTTCAGGAACGTGAAGCCGGTAGAGCCTGGCTGTGCGATCATTGAATGACCCGTCAGCGACAATACTGCGACGATAATAAGAATTCTGATTCTCATGGTTCAAAATGTGAGAGTGAGCGTGACAATGTGCATACCGTGCGGTGCAAAACCTTCCACGACGTATGCGTAGTTTAAAGCAGGCGTCCATCCATCGAACGGGCTCGTGACGGTAAATCCGAATGAAGGTTTAACGCCTGTACCTGCGTCGCTAAGCGTCCACCGGTCGGCACCGCCACGCAAGGAAAATTGTTCCATGAATGCATACTCTCCTCCAACACGGAATACATCCGTCTTGTCAGACGAGTGTTCGAATTCTGCATCGATCAGTGCCCCTTTCCAGGGCAATTTGTATGAGGCGGCGAAGCGGTAAAGCGTTGGAAACTTGTCCTCGGTTGTCTTGCCATTCTGTCCATAAATTGTCTGTGTGTCCCATTTGTATTTGGACCCGAGATCCTGCGCGACGAGACCAATCGTCAATTGATCCGTCGCACTTATGAGCATGCCGGCGTCAAACCCGACGGTCGTGGTGGTGAGCTGGTCGAAAAGCTTCGTGTAGTACATTTTGACTGTAACCCCAATTGAGACGTGCTCATCGATCTGATTGGCAAAGGATAGATAGAATTGATTCTCCGTTGTGGAATAATATTCGGTGTGGTAGCCGTCGTTATCCCTGCCATCGATATCCCTTACGCCGGCATTGATGATTCCGGCAGAGAGACCTGCGTTTGCCGGGAGCGATTGCGTGTAACTCAGAAAATTCAGATAACGGTCAAGTGACAGGATGCCAAAAGTTGCCGATCCCGTTCGATATTCAGAAAATGCTGAGAGCGCCGGATTGTAGTATGAACTGACGGCGCCCGTCGTAACGGCGCTGAGAGCATTCCCCATACCCATACCTCTCGCACCAAATCCCAGGCGTGCAAACGCACCGGCACTTCCTGAACCTTGCGAGCGAGAGCAGTAGGGGAGCAGAAGAATAGAGAAGAGGCAGTATATCAGGTGTTTCTTCAACCTATTGCAGGACCAGTATTTTTCCAAATTGCTGGACGTCGCCGATTTTGACCCGATAGAAATAAACGCCATTGGCCACAACTCTTCCATCCTCATTCCGGCCATCCCAGATTTCATCCTGCTCTTCGTTAGCGACCCGCGCTGCCGATCTGGCAAGCGTTCGGACTCGATTCATCCCAAAGTCGAAGATGTCGATGTTGACGCTCGAATTTGCCGGTGACGAGGCAGGCTGAATTGTTCCGGCAGCAGCAGCGAGGTAATGGATCCTGACAACTTCACGGCCTGGCGCGAACGGATTTGGGTACGCGTAAGAATTTCCTGTATTGCCCACTTGCTGATACGAACGGTAAATTTTCCAACTGGCGCCAAACTGATTTTCAGAATTGTCAACCGTGCTGGCAAGTCCGTCGGCAGTCCCGACAAACACCGTGTCGCCAAGAACGTTTACCGAGAAAACCTGGGGGGAGGAGATGCTCTGTCTGGTGGTAGGATCGGTGATTGAGGATACTTTTGCAAAACTCATTCCTCCGTCTTTCGTACGATACACTCCTTCGTCGGAGGCGATGTAGGTGACAGAGTCCTTGAATGCGAAGTCATAGGCCTTCACACCATGCAAAAGGTTCGTCCACGTCCGACCACCGTCATCCGTATAGCTCACACCGTATTGTTCGTCCTGTCCTTCCGCTCTCCAGTTGGTTGTCCACACTCTATTGATTCCTGAAAGGCGCTGTCTGTCGATCGCGATTACCCAGTTGCCGAGAATTCCCGCCACCTGGTTCTGATGATTGAATTTCACCCAGCTCGACCCTCCATCAGTTGATTTGTTCACGCCACCGGCAGTACCGCACCAGATAGTGTCGACATCAACGGCATGGACAGAAAAGGCCAGGAAGTTGTTGTTCCGTCGGGGATCAAACCGCTGATAAATACGCTGAAGCCGTAGTGTATCATTCGGTGCATACGTCCACAGGGTATCCGTCGGTTTAAGCGAACTTCTGTTATCGGGAGGTAAGGGAATTCGCTGCCATGTTTGACCGAAGTCTGTAGTTCTGCGAAGTCCGCTTGCCCAGCTTGCGATCCAAACCGCATCCGATGAGAAAGTTACATCGAACGTAACATTTTGCTCGGGTACAACGACCGGCAAGATCCAGAGTGAGTCGTTGATGCCGTACGATATGATGCTGTCTCCGCGGAGGTCGAGTGTCTGATTCACGTGCTGCCATGTTCCACCGTCGTCAGTCGAGAAAGCATATCCGGCTCCGGTTTGAATACTTCCATCACCAACTTCCTTCTCATAGCCCGTGGCGGCCCAAACGAGGTTTGCGCGTACGGTGACGGCAAAGATTCCGTCCTTCGAAAACGCCGGGTTGTCTCTGAAGATTTCCCACGATCGGCCGGCGTTGGCGCTTTTGGCAAGTCCTTTACTTGTACCGATCCAAAGAGAAGAATCCACGACATTGATCTGAGATACGCTGTTACTTGGCGGGAGTGATGAACCAGCGCTTACGGATCCGAGACCAAAGTGTTTGGGCAATGAGACCTGGGCAAGCAGAGCGGCACTATCGCTTAATGTCACAAGAGTCAGTGCAATTGCAAGCTGAACCTTTAATTTCATCGGCTCTGCATGATTATCGTAACGGTGTGTGTTAACGAGTCACTGAGAGCTCCTGCATTGTCCTTCGCGTGAAAGAGAAAGACCTGATTGCCGAGTAAGGCGGTGGAGTCAATTCGCACTATGCGGGAGAATATCCCATCTCCGGCCAATTGATCGCCAGACTCTTGTTGGTTCCCATTATCCAACATGGAAATACTACCCGAAGAGGACGGAGAAATTCTTTTGAAGAAAACCTCTTCGATATCTCCATAGCCGTCCGAATCTTCCGCCGCGACGGAGAAAAGCACCAGTGCAATTCCCGAGCTCGGGCGTACCAGTGTATCCGGTGCGACGATGCCTGACGTATGCGGTCTGCTGTTATTCCGGGAGATGACCAAGGGAATTTGCAAAAAATTACTTGTCAAATTATCTCGATCCTGCGCGTAGACTTCAAATCTGAAGATGCCTGCCTCAGAACGGCTTATGGTGAATGAGAAGCTTGCAGAATAAGAAGTATCGAGATAGCCGAGCACTCCGGATGTAATGTAATCGGAGGACCGCGGTTCGTAGAGACGGTAATTGACTTGACGGAGATCCTGTAGGCCATTCGGATCGGCCACCTTGGCGGAGATCGAACCTGATATTCTGAACCTGTTATTCGGTAATCGCGTTACTGCGGCACTTGTCGTTGTATCTAGATGCAGCGCGGAGTCGCTCGAGGTCACCGAAATAATGAAGGGGGGTGAGAGACCGGGGTCGACAATAGCGTCGTCTTCCTTTTCGCAGAATGACAAAAAGAGGGCGAGTGCAATTGAAATAAACGGAAATAGTCTCTTGATATTCATAGATAGAAAAAACCGAGTGGCCACTCCGGAAGTACCCGGTTAATGATTTCCTCGGGCTGTTAAATTTACTTACTACTGAGCAATTCGGAAAAA
>DASYTP010000351.1:0-8960 GCA_036002145.1 Bacteroidota bacterium
CAGGCTTCGACGAGGTCAGGTTCGACGCCGCCGATATGAAGATCACAGATGCACGGTTGGATGGAAAACGGTTGGAGTACCATCACACCGGCGAAACACTCGCCGTGACGCTGGATAAGATGTACGGTTTAAGCGATACGCTGAACTTTACGGTGGCTTATGATCTTTCATCGCCGCAAAAGGGATTGTATTTTATTATCCCCGACAGCGGCTACCCGAAGCAGCAGCGGCTCGTGTGGTCCAACGGCGAGACCGAAGAAAATCATTTCTGGTTTCCATGCTACGACTTCCCGAACGAGATGTCGACGAGTGAAATGATCGTGACCGTGAATGAGAACTGGACCGCGATCAGCAACGGGAAGTTGATCGACGTCAAGCGCGATCCGGATTCGCATACGGCAACGTATCACTGGTACGAAGGAAAGCCCCACGTAGTCTACCTGACGTCTCTCGTGGCGGGGGAGTATGTAGAGGTGAAGGATTCGGCCGGAACAGTGCCGCTGAGTTATTTCGTCTACAAGCATCAAAAGGATGATGCAATGCGCTCGTTCTCGAAAACCCCGAAAGTCATGGAGTTCTATGCCTCGAAAATCGGCTACCCATATCCCTGGGAGAAATATTCACAGACGGTGGTGCAGGATTACATTTGGGGCGGAGAGGAAAACGTGAGCGCCACGACGCTGACAGATAATACGATTCACGACGCGCGTGCTCATATCGACGTGTCGAGCGACGATCTCGTGGCACACGAGCTTGCGCACCAATGGTGGGGAGATATGCTCACTACCAGGGACTGGGCACATACATGGCTGAACGAAGGCTTTGCCACCTATTTTACGGTGCTCTTCCAGGAGCACGACCGGGGGACCGACGTGGCCCTGAAAAGCATGTACGATGCGCAGCGCGATATCGTGAACACGGATTTCGGAGACAGGCGGAAGCCGTCGGTTAATAAATGGTTTGTGAACTCGAATGAAATATTTACCAATCGTATTTACGGCAAAGGGGCATGTGTTCTTCACATGCTTCGGTTTATCGTCGGTGACGAGTTGTTCTGGAAAGCCATCAATCACTATGCCCGCAAACATGCATTCCAGAATGTGGAGACGAACGATTTCAAAGTTGCGGTTGAGGAAGCTACGGGCTACAACCTCCACTGGTTCTTCGATGAGTGGCTCTACAAACCGGGCTACCCGGAGTTTGAGGTCAAATCCAGCTGGGATAAGCCTTCAGGAACAGTCAAAGTTTCCGTGCGCCAAACGCAGAAGGTTGATTCGCTGACGGGAATATTCAGGACTCCGGTCGACATCGAAGTGTGGGTTCGTGATGAGCCGTCGACCCATCGTGTGATGATCGCGAAGCAGGAGGAAGAGTTCACTTTCCCGGCATCCTGGCGACCGCAGCTTGTGCTGTTCGATAAGGGGAGCAAGATATTAAAGAAGTTGAAACATGAAAAACCGATCGACGAATGGATCTTCCAGCTCTTGCACGCGAAGGATGGGGTAGACCGCATCGCTGCGGCTGATGAGCTGCGATGGACACCGGACTCGAATGTGGTCACGAAGGCGCTACGAAAGGCAGCGAGCGACGATCCGTATCTCGAGGTGCGGCGCGAAGCGGTCTGGGCACTGGTCGACGCAAAGCGGACGGACGTCTCCGAAGTGATGCTTGACGCATACCGTGATCCCGAGGCCAGAGTGCGCGCTGCTGCCGTCGCAGGGATGAAAAACCCGAACAATGACAGGATTGTTCAAACGCTACGGCGTGCTTTCGAGAGTGATTCCAGCTACGCCGTCGCGACGGCCGCTCTGGCGGCGCTCGTGAAGGTTGATTCGATGAACGCGAAGAAGTACTGTCGTGAGGCATTGCTTCGCGATTCGCACCGCGAAGGTCTGCGCACAGCCGCGCTCCGCGCATTGGGAGACATCGGAGACGATGATGCATTTGCGATCGTATCGGAGTATGCCGGGTACGGCCGCCCGCGTAATGTCCGGCTGGAAGCACTCGGAATACTGAGCCGGGTTTGGAAAACACGCGAGGGACTAGTACAATTCTTTATCGCCTTTCTGAGCGATCCGAGCGTGCCGGTCCGGCGCTACGCGATCGGTGTGCTCGCTGAGATGGGGAACGCACAGGCTCTCGGCCCGCTCCAGACAGCGGCTGAGACAGAGACGGAGCCCAAGATTGCGAAAGCCGCTCGCGAGGCGCTCGCGAAAATCCAGCAAGCACAACAACATTAAGGAATTCATGCGATTGATATTGTTTGGACCACCCGGTGTTGGAAAAGGGACGCAGGCAAAATTGCTCTCATCAAAGCTGCATATCACCCACATCTCGACCGGCGATATGCTGCGGGAAGCTGTTGCCGCGGAAACCGATCTCGGGAAAAAGGCGAAAGCCGTCATAGACGCCGGTCGGCTCGTCTCCGATGATATTATGATCGGGATCATTCGGGCCGTTCTTCGCACTCCGAGATGCCGGAAGGGATTTATCCTCGACGGCTTCCCACGAACGGTCCCCCAGGCGGAGGCTCTCTCCACGCTGCTCGCGGAGCTCAACGTCAGCCTGACGCGCGTCGTCAGCATGGAGATTGACGAGGAGGAGGTAATCCGACGTCTCGGCAATCGACTCACCTGCAGGCAGTGCGGCCGCATTTACAATCAAGGCAGCGCGAGTCTCGGCGATCACAAAAAGTGTCCGAACTGCGGCGGCGAGCTCTACCTGCGCGAAGACGATAAACCGGAGACGGTCTTGAAACGCCTGCGAGTCTATGCCGGTTCGACTGCACCGGTGAAGGAGTATTACCGGAAGTCGGGATTGCTCAGGGACGTTAACGGGAAAGGAAGCATCGAGGAGGTCAATGCTTCAATACTTGCCGCACTCGACCATGACTGATGTTTTCCTGGAAGCAGCCCCAAACCCGACCGATCATTGTCGCTCATCGCGGCGCCTCGGCGGTCGCGCCTGAGAATACCCTCGCCGCATTCAGTCGCGCCATCGACGCGGGCGCCGACGCGATCGAGCTGGACGTGCGACTTACGCGGGACGGCGAAATAGTCGTCTTCCATGACTCGCATTTACAGCGGACGACGAACGGCCGCGGTAAGGTGGAAGAACATAGCCTCGCGGATTTGCGGCGACTGAGTGCGGGGGCATGGTTTCACCGATCCTTCTCGTCCGAGATGATCCCAACCCTTGAAGAGGTGCTCGAGCTCCTCCGCGGGCGTACCGGCCTGAATATCGAAATCAAAACGATTCCCCTCCGCAGAAATCGCATCGGTATCGTCGAGCGCTGCAGCTCGATGATTCAACAGTATCATGCTGAATCGTATGTTCTCGTTTCTTCCTTCCACCATCAACATGTGAATCTAACAAAAAGAATACTCCCCGTCGTGATGACGGGAATACTGATTCATCCCCTAAAGCATATCGGACGATCCGCTTTCCAGGCAGCGCACAAGGAGAAGGCGGATTTCATCATTCTTGGAGGAGGAGCGTTGCGCAAGAATGTTGTCGGTAAAGCGCACGAGAGGAGGCTTGAGGTGGGAGAGTTTACGGTGAATACCAGGCGCAGATTTGAGCGCGCTCTTCGTTACAACGTCGATGCCATTTTCACCGATGATCCCGGGCGGATGATTCGGCTCAGGTCGGAGATGAAGTAGGAACTCATTTGCAAATTGCAAATTGCAAATTATCCTATGACCCGGTAAACACCTGGCTATACAACTTCACATGGATGGTAAAATTGAGCGGTGCCGGGGTTCCCACTCCGCTCACAAGAACCGTCACTCTCGGTTTTGGGTTTTGCTTAAGGTATCCGTTAATCGTGGGAACGATCGTCGGAGAATACGACAGGCCCAGCGCCGTCAGCTTCGAATCGAAGATCGTACGCTCCGACGCAAGTGCAGAGGCTGGCGTATTATTCATTGTCAATAACGTATCACCGTTCACCGTCATGTTGCACGTCAGCGCGAGGTTGGCAGCGCCGGGATTATCAATGAGCATTGTAATGTTGTATGCCTTGATGGAATCCACCGCATTATCGGATTCCGACAATATATCTTCAAGATCGACGCTGTAAACCAGCGGAGGGAATAACGTCACTGGGCTGATAACGGGAAACGTAGCCTCTACCGGCGTCCCGTCAAATATGAGAGGATTCATCGCCAGATCGCATCCCTGCATACAAACCATCGTTAAGCCCAGATGGAGAGTCGCCAACGTCAGGGCGAATGTTTTAGATAATGCTTTCATCGTTGATCGATCCTACAGGCCAAAACTGATCCCACTGCTTACGACGACGACTTTGCCGAGGCTGACATCAGTGTTGAGATTAAGAATGGTGAAATCGAGTCCTATACCTGCCGTTGCACGCACGTGGTTTTCACTGTCAATATCGGTATTGACCCTGGAGTTGGTGGAGCTGCTCGTGTAACTCAGCGTGAGGGTTGAACTCTCGTACTGAAGTCCGCCGTAAAATGTCACGACAGACAGCGACTTACTGACCTGTCCGCCGAACGCAAACGCATTTACTTTCATGATGTCGCCGATGATGAGCTGTTGGGTAAAGAAACCCGCTGCCAGATCCACCGGTGAAGAAGGGAGATACTGGCTGATGCTGTGCCGCGCGCCGAAACCGAAGAATGTCGTCCTCGGGAAATTGTCTATCTCGGGAACCGGAACGTATCGCAGGACTGCCTGAGTACCGAAGAGATTCCCGATCGAAAGCTGTAGCGTGGCCGACGGGAAGATTCTCGTCCTCACCTGTCCGTTCTGGAACTGATACGTTGTACCGCCCGGCCCATCGACTACCGTACCGCGGTCGCCGAACAACGTCGCCGTCTCGACCGGAGTTCGCTCGAATGGCTCAGGTGGAAGAGCGCCGTATGTCTTATCGGCATCGCCGATCAGTGTTCCACTGGCGATGACTTGCAGCCGGATATGGAAGCCCATGTCGCCGATAGCAGCGGACTGGTACCACCCCGAATTGAGGCTTGCGCCGAGTCCATTGACGAATGGCTGAACATACCCACGGACATTCTCTGCCGAGACCTGCCGGATGGCATCTTCAACCCCATCCTGAGCCTGTCCATGCATGCTCCCGCCGATGAAAATCAAACCCGCAAGAGATACGACGAAAGACATGTATTGAAACCTATTCTCCATGTTCATAAGATAATAAATCGGGTAAATCGATCCAAGACCGGAGCCCGATCGTGGTGATGAATATCACCATTCCGACTGGCACATTGAGTTTTACTTGAAGGATGGTGACCGGCGTCGCAATGCACGCGTGTGGGTTGATGACCGTACACTCGCAAACCCCTGCAGTGATAAGCCGTTCCAAAAGGAAGCAGCCCTCGTGAGCCTTGGTACGTTTGTGGCTTATCGTGTGCATAGTTCCTTCACGGACCCATTTTGTGTTCCCGCCAAAAAGCAGGCGGGCAGGTTCCCCTTCGCAAGGGGAAAAGTTGTGGCGCAGTCAGGGCCGCGTCTATCGTTGGAGAAACTCAACTTGAACCCGGCCAACGTAGCCACAACATCCCCTCATTGTCATGGTGAGTCCGCCGCGGCGGTCGCGTCAACTCACTGCTCGGAAATCATTGAACATAAGAAAGCTGATTCGTCTACTTTCTTTTTGGTCACCCTCTGCGGCGGAGGTGGATGCAGACTATCCCTGCAACCTGAGACACTGCCCCCGCTTCTATTGTATCTTTCGCGAGACTTTTCTATATTCAGTTCAATTTTGACGAAGGTTTATCAACTTGTGATTGACATCGGAAAAATCGTGAGAGCGTTGCCGGAAAGCGTATTATCCGTACTGATGGCAGCGGTCCTCATCGCCGGTTGTGGAGAGAGTGAAAGCGAAATGATGCGCATGGCCGTTGCGCATAACGAGCAGTCGGCACGCCTCTACAACCAACAAAGTTATGTGAAGGCGCTCACCGAGATCAATCAAGCGATCAGCCTGAACAGCCAGCTGAAGCGCGACTCTGCGCTGGGAGAAAACTATCTTCTGCAGGCGCTCTGCCAGAGGAAGCTCGGTCAGTACGACAGCTCGATCTCTGCCTTCAAGATATCTGTCGAGTACTTCCGTCTTGTCGGAGATCAGAGGCTGGAGCGCAGGGGAAGGGTCGCGCTTGCGGAGCTTCTCTACGCCCTTCGACGATACAGAGAAGCGCTCTCCCTTGCCTCGAATACTGCCGGAGAGTCGAAAGTATTCTCCGATAGCTCGAATGTCACGGAGGCGCTGCTTGTGGTGGCGAAGGCGAGTCACCGGATGCATAATTTCTCCCGCGAGATTTCGGTGCTTGAGGAGCTTTCAGCCATGAACCGTCAATCGGGGAGCGAGGCCGGACCCGGAGAGCTGATGAAGATGTCATTCATGGCATCGGTGGCTGCCGGTGATCGGGACGGATTGCGCGATACCTTCAATCGATGGAAAGCATACGCGGCCACGACTGCCGGCGGGAGCGCCATGGCACAGGTTCACGCGTCCTGGGGACGATACCAGTACACGCTGAATCATCTGGACAGTGCCCTCCACATGTACTCTCAGGCGCTCAGCCTGATCAACGAGGCGTCAAGCCGGAAACTTCAAACGGAAATCCTGACGGCGCTCGGTACCATTGCCTATCGCTCGGGCCGGTACGACGATGCCCGGCTCTATTTCAACGACGCGCAAACTGCATCGCACCAGGAGAATGACCTCCTCCGTGAGCAGTTACTGAAGTTGATGGTATTGGCTTGCGACTGGAAGGCAGCGAAATCCGGCCCGACGCCGGAACTCGTGAAGCGATGCGCGGAGATTGCCGCGAGCGCTCACCAGGTCGGCTTTCGGCTCGGGGAGACGTTCGCGTGGTTTGTGAAAGGCATGCTCGATGCCCGGAGCGGCGACACGTCGGCCTCGAAAAAGGCATTCATCGAGGCTTCGCGCCTCGATGAACAGAATATCGTTCCCGATGGTGAGATGTATCCCACGGTTGAGGTTATCGATGCGTTCATGGATGGCGAACGTTGCAACTGGGATGAGCCATTGCTCGAGTACACGTGCACCCCATCGGGCATCGATGAAGCGTTCCGACTTACCGAGCGTTCAAACTTGCGCGATTTCCAGAGGTTCTTCTCGCAGAGTGCAATTCGCACCGGGGATGTAAATCTCGATCACCAGATCGCCGCGTATGAGACCCGGCGGAAATCACTCAGACTGCTGGAGGAGGATATTTACGAGGAGCTCTCTTCTGGTAAGTACAGGAATCTTGAGCGCTTTAATATTCTCAACGGACTTTACGCGGGAAGGGTCCAGGATCTCGCCGCCGATGCGCAGTCGCTCGAGGGAAAGAATATCCGTTGGCTGCTGAGTTCCCCAACCCTCTCGTTACGAGCGATCCGGGATACCCTCTCCCCGAAAACGGTGCTCCTCGAGTATGTAACGCTTGCCGACGAGTTGGAAATCATTGTAGCGATGAAGGATACCGCAATTCTCCGGTCGAAGCGCGTCCCGGAACAGCGCTTGTTGTCCCTGATCGCAGAGTATAACCGGTTGATCGGAGATCCGCGTTTGCACCTCCATGCTCCGAACTTTGACGAGGCGGCGGCGATCGGACGAGTTCATGAGCTATCCTCGGTCTTGTACACGATTCTTGTGGAGCCCATTATTTCGCTGATCGGCGCGGGGGCCGAGATCGACGTCGTCCTTCCGCCGGAATTCGGCTGGCTGCCGGTGCACACACTCCGGATCGCCGGCAGCACTCCGCTCATAAACAAGTTTCCGATCAAGTATCTCCCCTCTGCGGCCGTTTTGCTCTTCCACGCGAAAGAGGAAAAATTTGTGAGGGAGGTGGTCGGGCTGGGTCATCCCGGGCAGACCAATTGGGACGTTGAATATGAGTTAAAAGACATACGAAGTTTCTACGACAAGGCCAGGATGTTCTTCGATACCGCTGCCACCCTGCCTCACCTGGGGCTCTCCCCGTACGACGTGCTGAATATTGCAGCAGAATTCAAGATCGATACCGCCGTCCCCGACAACTCTGCGATTGCGCTCTCCGACAACACAACGTCGTCCGGAGTGCGCGAGGTACCGCTGGGAGAGATGCTGTCAATTCCAATTCCGCCGGCACTTGTTTTCAGTAATATCAGTCCGGCGGCGGGGGGCCTGTCGCGTTACGCGCCGATGCTGTTTCTCGCGGGCGGAACACGCACCGTGATCGTAACGATGTGGCAGGGCGAGCGCAAGGCGAAGAAATACTTCGGTGAAGTATTCTACACCGACCTGATGTCTGGAACGCCCGCATCCGCCGCATACCATCACGCGATGACCGCCATGACGAAGAGCGAGGAGTTCTCCAGGATTCATCGGTGGGGGTTGTATTATCAGTTTGGGAGGTAAGGGAGAGTAAGACAACCCATGTTTGGTCTCTCAAAGTATATTGACTTTAACTTTCTCAGAGGGAGGATCTTACTGCAGTATTGTGTCGGTGAATACCAAATACAATTTCGTTTTGATAGGGATACATCGATCTCTGTGGAGTCAAGATTCGAAATCGCGTCCCCCTCGGGGGAGTTGAATTGTGTTGAGGAGGCATTGAAACGATCACTTTGACGGAAGAAATAAAGAGCGCCATCTCGGCAATAATTGGCAAAAAGTGTTGTCGGGTGCGCGTAGGAGAATGGAAAAGTCTTACATTGGGTTTCGGTAAGAAGATATACCATGGGGATCCCAAGCGTTCTGACCCCTTCGAGGGAGAGTGGGAGGTCCTCACATATTCTTGTTCGTGGCGAATAATAAAGAATAATAAGATCTTGGCAGGCAAGAACGACACTCCTAAGGACAATCAAGTCTTCACGAATAGATTGAGAAGGTTTGCATTCGGCCGTTTGACTTCCATCGATCAAATTTCACAATTTGACGTCCGCCTTTCTTTTGATACTGGAATTATCGTCGAATTCCTGGGAAC
>DASYTP010000352.1:0-5672 GCA_036002145.1 Bacteroidota bacterium
AGGCGGTCAGCAGCGGATCATCAAACGCGAGCAAGAGTAAATGAGCAACGTGTTCCCCAAAATAATGTTGGCGTTGCTGCTGACGACAATTGGAGCCGAACTTCATGGCCAGAGCGGTTCGATGTTCAACCAGCGCGACGACCAGTACCGGTTACTCGGCCTGAAGCGCGCGAAGGAAATGTTCGAAACTGCTCGGAAAGACTACGAACGGCAGCAGCAGCTATTCGCAAAGGGATTGATATCCCAGGCCGAGCTCGATCGCGGACATAGCAGCTATTCCGATGCCGAGGTGAATTACCAGCAATCATTGCTTGCCGTGCTCTTCGAGCAGCAGTATGTCACCGTTGCGAAGGCAGTGAAGTACCAGACCAAGACCGGGATAAAACACGTCCGCCTGACGATCGCGAATGCATCGAGCGGCGGTGAAGAGTTCCAAAAACTCCTGAATATCGACGACAAACTCTTCCGGTCGCTTCAACCGGACGTCATCAACGACGTCTATGTCTCGTTGCAGAACAACGAGAGCACGGTTATCGGCCAGCCGTACGAATCGAAGGTTGAGCAGCTCAGGCACGGTGAACCGAGGCAGCTGGATTTCACGCTCCTGCAGGACCTCGACGTCGTCACGGTGAACATGATTTATGGAAAGGGAACACAGCGCAGCTTAAAGGTGTATCTGGAGAAAGACGCTTCGGAGAATAAAGTGATAGTACAATCTCAGCAGTTTTCCCAGGAAGTCGAGCTTGGGCAGACCGCGTCGTACGATTTGACCCTCGAGCTTTTCGGCGGCGTGTTGACCACGTTCGATCTCCAAGCCGTCAACCTGCCGCCGCAGATTAACAGGTATTTCAAGGATGCGAACAGCCAGGCACGGCTCAGCCAGTTGAAGTTTACTGAGAGCACCAACACACGACGGGCGTCTTTGCAGATCTCTCTGCCCGACCGCCCTACGGAGACGGTCGCGATCGATACACCGATACAGTTTTATGTCCTGGTCATTCCCAACAACCTGTCGAGTGAGATCAAGGATCTTCAATCGCGAATGTGGTCGGTCGGCGAGATCGAGCAGCTGCGAGTCGGGTTTGTGAAATTAGAGCTGCTACCCCGTGGAAGCGGGAAACTTCTCGTCCGGGCGCAGCAGTTATTTCACACCATCAGGCAGGACGGCACGGTTGATCTCAGCATTGAGATCGTCAATGAAGGCTCCCGGCGCCTTGATAATGTAGAGATCAAAGCCGATCCTCCGATTAACTGGACAAAGCGGGTCGATCCGCAAGTCATCCCGTCGTTGAATGTCGGCGAAGAACAGCGGATCCATTTACAGTTCACGCCGCCGCAGGACGCGAGCGTGGGGAGATACGAAATTCGCATCCAGACAACTTCACTCTCCGATAATCAGCCCGTGCAAGGTGAAGATAAAACGATTACGGTTGAAATCCAGGCGGAGGCGAACATCTTCGGCACTGCGCTCATCATCCTGCTCATCATCGGACTTGTCGCAGGGATGGTCGTGTTCGGCATTCGATTATCACGGAAATAATCAATACATGAGGCATGCATGAATCAGCTCAACGAAAACGGTCGACGACCGATGATTGAAGCAATCAATTTAACCAAGCAATACGACGACGGCGTTCTTGCGCTGGATCATGTGTCGTTCATTGTGAGCCCGGGACAAATTTACGCGATGCTGGGCGCAAACGGCGCCGGGAAGACTACGGCGATCAACCTCTTTCTCAACTTCATCGATCCGACTGAGGGCGAGGCGAGGATCCAGGGCATCGTTACCCACAAAGAGCCTTTGAAGGCAAAAGAGCAGGTGGCATTTGTTTCAGAGAATGTCATGCTCTATCCAAACTTCACCGCACTGCAAAACCTCGATTATTTCACGCGACTGGGGGGCAGGCTGGGATGCACCAGGGATCAATACCGGGATGTGCTGCTGCGGGTCGGATTGGCCGAGGATGCGCACCATAAGCGACTCAAAGGGTTTTCCAAAGGAATGCGGCAAAAATGTGGTATTGCAATCGCGATTCTGAAGGACGCATCCGCCATCCTGCTTGACGAACCGACATCCGGACTGGATCCCAAAGCCGGGTTTGAATTCATCCAGCTGCTTGCATCGCTGCGTGAAGAGGGAAAGGCGATACTTATGTCGACACACGACATTTTTCGCGCCAAGGAGATTGCCGACGTTGTCGGCATCATGAACCGGGGCAAACTTGTCATGGAAAGGCCGTCGCATGAGCTTATCGGAGAAGATCTCGAAAAACTCTACATGGAAAACATGGCCGGATACGTCGAACAGGCCGCGTAACATCGCTTAAGGACGGAGAGAAGGTATGATAAGACTCATTATCGAAAAAGAACTTCGTGAGATCATCGGCTCGACGCGGTTTGCGATTACGTTCGCGATCTGCTCCATCCTCATTTTACTTTCATTCTACGTCGGTGCGAGGAATTACCAGGTAAGCCTTGCCCGGCACGAAGCGGCGAAGCGGGAGAATATTCGCCGCATGGAAGGATTGACCGATTGGTTCAGCGTGCAGGAGGTTCGTGTTTTTTTGCCGCCCCAGCCTCTTGCAGCTCTCGTGACGGGTGTCTCGAACGATATCGGCCGGACGACGGAAGTCCGTGGACGCGGCGAGCTTTCCGCCGAAGACAGCCGCTTCAACGACGACCCTATCTTCGCCGTCTTCCGTTTCCTCGACCTCGATTTCATTTTTCAGATTGTCCTGTCGCTGTTCGCGATACTCTTTGCGTACGATACCATCAGCGGAGAGAAGGAGCGCGGGACGCTGCGCCTTTCGTTCGCGAACGCCGTGCCGAAAGACAAATACATTCTCGGCAAGCTCGTCGGATCGTTCCTGGCGCTCGCAGTGCCGCTCGTATTGCCGATGCTCATCGGTTGTCTCCTGTTGCCGCTCCTCGGCGTTCCGATGAACAGCGACGAATGGTTGAGACTCTCACTGATTATCGGATGCGGGCTGTTGTACTTTGGCGCGTTCCTCTCGATCGCAATTTTTGTCTCGACCCGCACGCAGCGGACGTCGAGTTCGTTCGTGATGTTGTTGGTCGTGTGGATTTTCGCCGTATTAATTATTCCACGAACATCGGTGCTTTTTGCAGGCCGTGCCGTCGACGTTCCTTCGGTGGATGAAATTGCATCACAGAAAAATCGATTGAGCGCCCAGTTATGGGAGGAAGACCGGAAGAAGATGGGAACCTTCAAGCCGGCGGCGAGCAACAACCAGCCTGAGAAGATTATGCAGGAGTTCAACTCATTCATGCAGTCGATTGCCGACGAGCGGGAGAAGAAAATGGAAGAATTTGGGGGAAGGCTTAACGAAGAGCGGGCCAACCGCCAGCGTGTGCAGGAGCGATTGGCTTTCGGACTCGCGCGCGTCTCGCCTTCGGCGACATTCTCGCTGGCTGCGACGTCTCTTGCAGGCACTTCTCTCTCGCTGAAAGATCATTTTCGAGAGGCTGCAAACGCTTACCAGAAGCAGTATGCAAGGTTCATGAAGGAAAAGACCGGCATGGTTACCGGCGGACGAATGATGATGTTCCGGAACGAAACAGATAACGGCCATAAACCCAAACCCATCGATCCGGGCGAGATGCCATCCTTTGCCTACGATCCCCCTTCAGTGGGAAACGTTTTCGGCGCGGCATTGCCAGACATCGGGCTGCTCGCACTCTTCAATATCATTTTTTTCATCGCCGCGTATGTCGGCTTCTTACGATACGATGTTCGATAACGAAAGGACGATTCGATGATCTCTACCGTTGTAACGAAGGAGCTCAAAGCAATTATTCTGACCCCGAAGTTTACGGCGACCTTCGCCGTCTGCTCGCTCCTTATGCTGTTGAGTGTCTACGTTGGCATCAATGAATATCGCGCTTCGACAAAACAGTATGAAACTGCAACGCAGCTGGCGCGACAGGAGATGCGTGAACAGTCGTCGTGGATGGGGTTGATGAACCGGACATATCGCGTGCCAGACCCGATGCAAATTTTCGTCTCGGGGGTAAACTACGACGTTGGCCGATGGTCGGCCGTCAATCAGTTCTCTACCGTCAAGCTCCGGCACAGCGCCTATTCCGACGACCCGATCTTTGCCGTTTTCCGTTTCGTCGATTTCAGCTTCATTGTGACCGTTGTGCTTTCACTCTTTGCACTCTTGTTCACGTACGATGCCATAAATGGCGAACGCGAATCGGGAACGCTGCAACTCACCTTCTCCAATGCCGTTCCCCGCGCGCAATATATACTCGGAAAACTCATCGGCTCCTGGCTCGGATTGGTAATACCGCTTGCTCTCCCCGTAACCCTGGCCATACTAATGATGTTTATCTACCGCATTCCCTTGACGCCGGAGCACTGGTCGAGGTTTGGTCTCATCCTTGGCGCCGGCTTGTTGTATTTCACGGTGTTTATAGCCATAGGGTTATTCATTTCTGCGGTAACGAGGCATTCGAGTACTTCGTTTCTGGTGGCGCTGGTAATCTGGGTGCTGGCGGTGTTGATCATCCCGCGAGCAGGCGTGATCGGCGCCGGGCAGCTCGTGCCGGTCCCGAGCGTGGCGGAAATCGAAGGACAACACGATGCGTATGCCAAACAACGATGGCAGCACTTGAATGATGAGAACGGGAAACGTTGGCAGGAACGCAACGCGCAGATGAGTAATTTTACAAAGGAAGAGCGCGAAAAGTACCGGGACGATCATCTCTGGGCGTGGATGGAGGAGGATGATTCTGCGCGGAAGGCGATGCAAAAAGAGACCGACAGGCATGCCGTCAAGCTTAATGAAGACCTGCGCAACCGGCAAGCAACGCAGCAGGAGCTTGCGTTCATCCTCTCACGGTTCTCACCTGCTTCTTCGTTCCAGCTCACCGCAATGAATCTTGCAGGAACGAACATCGATCTCAAATCCCGTTATGAAGATGCAATAAGCGTGTACAGGGAAACATTTAACAAGTTTACCGAAAAGAAGCAGAAAGAATCGGGAGGGATGGGAGGGATCCGGGTGACGTTCGATTCCGATGCGGGATTCAAGTTTGACGTGCCGCGGGAGCGTGGATCACTCAACTTAGGGGATATGCCGCAGTTCACCGCTCCGGCGCGCTCGCTGCGCGAGGTGCTGCCGCCGACGATGATTGACGTGGGATTGATGTCGCTCTATGCGATGGCGGCATTCGTTGCGGCGTTCCTTGGATTCTTGCGGTATGATGTGAGGTAAGGGGTTGGTTTTGTCCTATGAAGTAAATATATTTTGTTACCATGAACTTTGCACGCAAGCACACATCAGGCGTGTAGAGGAAATTAAGAAGCTGCTGCTGGAGGCAGTAGAGGGGTAGCTGAAAAACCTTGCGAAGGTTTGGAACCTTCGCAAGGTTACCGGAGCGAGGCTTTTCATAACCGCGGAATTTCCAGTGTCGTTGTTACCACCATTAGGCGTTTGATTGATTCGATTTTCAGAAGCCCGCAAAAATAAAATCAGGAAAATCAGCTGGATCGTTGATACTCGTAACTTGGAGCTTCTGAAATTTATCGTTGAAAGATTTGACTCCAATTTTCCAGTCTTCGCACCCCGGGTTCTTGGTCGTTAGAATCAAGAGCCATCGGGAGCCGTTGGGAATAGCGCACAGCCTATTTGCGGTTTTCATGA
>DASYTP010000353.1:0-3097 GCA_036002145.1 Bacteroidota bacterium
CAATATAATAGATGTCGTACTTTATTCGTTCTTCCAGGGAAGAGTTGCCCCTGAAACCATTGACCTGTGCCCAGCCGGTCATTCCTGTTTTCACGCGATGGCGGTCGAGATACTTCGGAATCAGATCTTTGAATTGCTCGACGAAGTATGTCCGCTCCGGCCGGGGACCTACGAGGCTCATCTCCCCCTTCATCACGTTGATCAGTTGGGGAAATTCGTCGATGCTCGTCCTGCGAAGAAACTTGCCAACCAGCGTTTGTCGCGGATCGTTCGGAATTCCAAGCCCCGCCTGTTCGTCGTAATCCTCCGCACCGGCCTTCATCGAACGAAACTTCATCATCGAAAACTTCCTTCCGTCCAGGCCGATTCGCTCCTGCCTGAAAATTACGGGACCGTTGGATTCGAGTCTGATGAGGAGGGCCGCCAACAACGCAAGCGGAGAGCTGAGAATCAGGAGAAACGAGGAGAAAAAAAGATCGAACGTGCGCTTCAAAATCCGACCCCACGTCGTCATCGGGACGCCTTTGATCTTAATGAAGGGGATGCCTTCGATCTCTTTGATGGAGAGACTGCCTGCCATCAGCTCGAGAATGTCGGGAACCATGAGAAACTCCACGTTGACGCCCTCACACTCCTGAATCAGTTTGAATATTTCCGGGTGTTCGTCGTATCTCATCGCAATGAGCACCAGCTCGATGTTATCCTTCACAAGTTTTTGAGGGGCTTCCTGCAGGGTCCCGAGGTATTCGGCGTCGCCGAGGGCCGAGTTGGAACCAGACGTTGCACCGGCAAAGTAGCCGGTGAGCCTGTACCCGAGCAGGTGATGGTTGTGAAGCGTTTCATAGATCCCGTTAGCTGCGTCGTTGTTTCCGATGACGACGGCATTGCGCAGCTCCCGGCCGCGCCGGTACAGTGATTTTTCAACGGCATGGAGAAGCACCCTGCCCGTGGCGATGAAGAGAATGGACGTCACCCAGAGCAGCCCGAACACCACGCGCGAGTAGGAGAACGCGCGATAGAAAAACGCCGCGCTCATGACGACCAGCATCCCCAGCGTGACGAGCTTGACGACGTTGACAAACTCATCCGAAAGTCCTGCATTTCGCCGGGCGCCGTACATGTTCCTTGCATTGAAGATCAACAGCCAGACCGGGATAACCACGAGGGAGCCGAAGATGTAGGCATCCAGAGGGGGTGTGTCTTCCGTAATCGGCAGAAAGGTGAAGAGACCGGTATTAAATCTCAGCCAGTACGAAACGAGAAATGCACCCTCGATGGCGATGCAGTCGAAGAGCACTCCGAGTGTCGGGATGAGGAAGTCGTTGCGGCGAGGCTGTGCCATCACTAGAAGGGGCGCAACGTAGGAATCACTCCGTATCGACGACTTGTCTCATGCAGAAAGTTAAGTCTCATAATCTTTGTACTCAAATACTCTGTACTTTCTTACTCAACCAAACATTTCGTTTTCAATGATCCCGCAGATGATATGCGCGGCGGTGATGTGTCCCTCCTGTATGCGCTGGGTATCGTCCGCCGGAATGACTATCGGAATATCGACCAGGCCTTTTGACGTGCCGCCCCCCTTTCCCAGGAACCCGATGACCGTCATCCCTTTCTTCTTCGCCCCGTTGATGGCACGGTTGACGTTTTCCGATTTGCCGCTCGTGCTGATCGCAATAAGGACGTCGCCTGTTTTTCCAAGCGCCTCAACCTGGCGGGCAAAAACGTTTTCGAAACCGATGTCGTTGCCGCCCGCGGTGAGCATGGAAGAGTCGGTCGTAAGTGCAATCGCCGCGAGTGGCGGGCGATCGGGTTTGTTCATGCGGATGACAAGCTCGGTTGCGATGTGCTGCGAGTCGGCGGCGCTGCCGCCGTTTCCGCAGAGGAGAACTTTGCCGTTGTTATTAAACGTCTTGATGATCGCGTCAACCGCCTTCAGGATGTCGCTTGCGCAGGCATCGAACATCTTCTTCTTCGTCTCGGCGCTCTCATTGAGCTGGTCCTGTATGTATTTTTGACGGTATGCGATAGTCAGGGGGAGGTGAGCCATTATTTTGGTTTGTCCTTGACGGATTTAGGTTTAGGGTTTCAGGTTCTAGGTTAGGTGGTGGTGTTAGGTGTTAGGTGTTAGGTTACAGGTTTCAGGTTTCAGGTTTCAGGTTTGAAAATTCAATGATCGAGCATCGAGGATCGGGCATTGAGCATCGAGGATCGAGGATCGAGCATCGACTGGATGATTGCGGGTGCCTGTTTCAGGGCTTCGTCGAGCTTGGAAACATCTTTGCCGCCCGCAGTGGCAAGATGCGGACGCCCACCTCCACCTCCGCCGACACGCTTGGCAATTTCCCCAACAATTTTTCCCGCCATCAGTTTTTTCTCTTTAATAAGGTCGTCGGTCACGACACATACGAGAGCCACTTTCTCATCGACGACAGCGCCAAGCACCCCGACGCCGGAGGAGAGCCTGGAGCGAAGTGTGTCACCCAGGTTCTTCAATTCTTCCACGTTTCCGACATCGATTCTGGCGGAAACGACTTTAAATCCGTCAAGCGGAACGCCTCCTGTCAGAATTGTATCCATACCGGACGATGCTTCTTTCACGCGATACTTACTGAGTTCTTTCTTGAGGTCGTGCATCGATTTGGTGATTCTTTCAATCGTTTCTTCACGCTCGTGCGCTGCCTGCTCTACGGCTTTGAGATGTTCGAACGTGGCACCGTCGGCCGGGAGTGTCACAATTCCGAGTGATGGTCGCACGTCAGACTCTGCTTTAGCGAATTGACCGAGCTGTTTCTCGAGATCACCTTTTTCTTCGACAAGTTTGGCGATCTGTTCATCCATTTCCCCGACTCTCTTGATTCGCCGCCGGATGTAATCGCCGAATCCCTCTCCCGAGACTGCCTCAATACGCCGGATACCGCTCGCGATGCTCGACTCGGAGATTATTTTAAAGAGGCCGATGTCCTTCGTGTTCTTCACATGAGTCCCGCCGCACAGCTCGACGGAAAACTTTGGATCGATCTCGACCACTCTCACTTTGTCCCCATACTTCTCGCCGAAGAACATTTTAACATTCGGGTATCTCTTCTTCGCCTCG
>DASYTP010000354.1:0-4534 GCA_036002145.1 Bacteroidota bacterium
TTCTCGAGAGAGTATGAATCGGATTCGTAAGATCTCACGTGTCGATCGGAATCAGGATGGTTCGCTTGACGGACGATGGAAATCATGGTAATCCTTTAATCCTACGAATCCTGGTCAATGCTCCCCGGCAACTCCAATGCCTTCACGTCCGGAAGCGCGCTACCAACGATCCCCTGAAGGTCGCCGTACATTCCCGCGGTGTTCTTGAGGACCCTGCTGATCTGTGCCTCACGCTTCGACCAGACCTTCTCCATGGCCCGTTTTTCTGCGTCGAGATCCTGCTTCATGGCGATGAATGATTCCACGATTGGTTCGAATCGCTGCCTGAATTGTGGTCCCGACAGATAATCGTACATAAGATCTTTCTTTTCGTTCCGGCCTGTCATGGAGTTGCGGAGGTAAGCGAGCTGGACAAGGTTTTCCCGTAGGGCGGTGGCGAGTCCAACTGCGGATTGAAAATCTGTCACCCATATTCCATCGAGATACCCGAATCGGTTGAGCTCTTTCGGAAGCGTGGTCGTTACCAGGACTGCAATTTCCGCCTTGACGATTCTCTGATCGTCCTTTAGCTTTTGGATCCAGCCCTCGCTCCATGCCTTGGTCCGCTTCGACTCCCAGATGATCTTGCCGCATGGCTGGCGTTTGTCGTCGTTCACGTGCTGGACGACGTCTGCACCGCGGATTCCCTTCGGGACGGGCTCAATGGTGTCCGATTTGAACTGTTGACCCAGGATTGCTTCGAGCTCGATTTCCTGCACCTCCCCTTGAGCCTGCTGAGACGTCATCTCTGCCTTGCGTTTCAATTCCTCTATTTGTTTGCGCATGTCGCCCAGTTGCTTGTCTTTCTCCAATTCACGCATGCGATGCTCTTCTGACACCCTGATCTCCGTCTCCTCGCGGATCTTTTTGCGTTCACCGTCAAGTGTCCGCTCCGCCTCTAACTTGCTCGTACGTTCTCGTTCTTCAAGGTCGCGTTGGCGCTTTCTCAGTTCCAACTCCTGCTGCCTCGATGTTTCGAGTTGTTTTGACTTTTCCTGGACCTGCTCCTTCAAGTCCTTCAGCTCGATTGATATTGATTCCTGGGCGCGCTCTTTCGCTTGTGCTTCGAGCCTGGAACGCTCCTTTGCACGTGTTTCCTGAAATTCTTGTTCCATCGCTCTGAGGGCAGCATTGGATTCGTCGCTCTTTCTTTTCAGCTCAGCTTCATATTCAGACCGTAGCTTCTCCTCTATATCGTGTGTGAACGCCTCGGTGAGCGGAATCTTTGTTCCGCATTTCGGGCACGTGATGAATTGGTCGGGCATAGAATGTCCTCCGAGTTAAAAAATCATGAATTCGTCAGCAGAAGCTCGTTTGGTTCACCCCATCTTCCCAAACACCACCAACAATATCTCCAGCAGTATGAGCAGAATGATTATCCACTCCAGAATCTGGGAGCGGCGGTCTTCGATGCGGGAGATCACGAACGTACTCGAGCGGGAGATGATCGAAACTTTCTGCTGGATGATCTTAATCCTGTCCTCAAGGTCGAATTCCCGCTTCAGGCTTTGGTAGAGTTGCTCGATGGGCTTGCCGCCTTCCCAGACGATGTCAGGGTCGTCGAACGCCGAAAGGGTGTAGGCTAGCTCCTGCTCGACGGCGAGCGCAAATCCGACCCGCTTCGTCAGCTCACGCTGCCCGTGGGGGATCTTCCCAGTGCTCTGCAAGGAAGCGATTGGGTGCTCGAGATGTGAAAGTGCATCAGCTACGAGTTCCTCGTAAAACTCCACAGAAACCGACCTGCTCAACACCGCCCCTACCACCAGAGCAATGTCACGGTTGAATGCCTTGACGACAAGTTCATCCGTCCCTTCAGGCTTCTTTGGATGAGGAGCGAGGTTCAAGACAAAATCGTCCTCGCTATAAACTTTGTTTTCCCGCTGTGCGAATGGCTTAATCTTATCTATAAATTCCCGTCGCTCCTCCCGCTCCACATTGAAAAATACAACGGCCCCGTAATCGAATACCCCCACCATTTTCTGTGGAGTGAACTGAACCAGGAGAGGATTAGCTTCGAGAAGCTTCCCACGGAGTTCCCCTTCTAGGACCTTGCGGACGGCAGGCAAGTCGAATGCCGAGGCAACATCGAATGCCTTGACGAATATCTTTTCCTGATCGGTTTGTAATTCTTCCTGGTTGGTCATGGCGAATCATAGCGCGTCCCATCAACGGGAAATATAAGGAATAAAAAGATGAAACGCCGGAAGTGTATCAGTTTGAATCAAAGAACCAAAATGTGAGTGTTCATGCACTCGTTAACCCCTCCTATAATCCTCCCCTTCGCAAGGGGAGGATGTTTTGCGCCCCCTCCTTGCGAAGGAGGGGGCCACGGGGTAGGTCGATGCAGGCCATCGCTGCAAACTGATGCACCTCCGAAACGCCGGACGAAGAGAGAACAGACTGTACGGAGTCGTCTCAGCGCACTTTGAACCAGGGGACCTCGAGCCACCCGCTTCCGGAAATCACATCGACTGTATCGCCGATTCCATGGCAGATCGTTGGACTCGATGAATCCAACATCCCGTTCAATGAAATCGTTGCCCCGAACCCGTAGACGCAGCAAAAGACACCAGTTAAGATCATCGAGGCTACCTTTCCCCTAATGTCCGTGGCGAGCCGGAATGTCAATGAAAGCACGCCGATGGCGACGACGACAAAAGGAAGCCAGAAATTTGTCCAGCCCAGGACGCCCCAGTCTTTCAAAGCCCGAAACGCGAGTCCCAAAGATGGGGCGATGAACACATAGGCCATTCCGGGATGGGGGCTCCGGCGAGAAGTGTCGAACCTCATCACTCCGTGGAAAAGATGGAGGGTGAGGAGCGCAATGATCGGCATGAAGATTAGAATCCAGATGGCAACCTCATAAGGATAAGGGTATGCAAAAGCCCAGAGGAGGATGAGAATCGTTGCAACATTCATCATCACTGTATATGTTTTTGCTCGATTCGGCATGGTGGTCATCGGAGACACGGTGATTGCTAGGCAGCCATTCCAGCCCTGGATGCTCGGAAAATGTAAACCGGATTTGAAGGGGAAGGAGTCATTGAGGTGAATATACCTTGTAACGCTTCAAATGTCAACCATGCGTGGAGCGCTCTCGAGCCGCCTGATCATGATCTTAAAAAGAGGGCTAGTGTCGTGTTTCAGAAATAAGTTGAACAAGTATCGGATTGGTCCCAAGTAAAATCCTTCCGAAGGAATCCCTTCGGGAGAAGCACGAAACACTAAATTCGAATTTGGGATTTGTTTCGGATTTCGATATTAGGATTTCGAATTTGACCCGATCTAGTTTGTTTGGAATATAATCATGATAATTACGAAACGCGACACTAGTGGTTCGGATATAAATGATAGAGCATGACATAAACAACCACACCGGTGACGGAGACATACAGCCAGATCGGATACGTCCAGCGTGCGATCTTTACATGCTTTTCGATCATATCTTTTAACCCCCGGCGCAATGTAATAAGGGCCAGCGGAACGACCAGCGCCGCGAGGATCGTGTGGGAAGTGAGTAGTGTAAAATAGAAAGGTCGGATCAAGCCTTCCCCCGTAAATCGCGTTGTGCCATGGTAGTAGTGATAGGTAAGATAGGAGATGAGAAAGAACGCCGAAACGGCAACCGTGGCAATCATGCAATTCTTGTGTGCATGTTTGTTTCCTCTCTTGATGAAGCGATGACCGGTGAAGAGAAGAACGGCACTCGTTGAGTTGAGGAGTGCGTTGAGTGTGGGGAGGAATTCGAGCATGGATTAGTTCGTGGTTCGTAGTTGACGGTTCGTAGTTGTTCGTGATGGTCCAACCAGGACTTGGAGAATTAATCGTGCATCAGGCGTTTGGCGTCCTCGATCAGTTTCTTTAGCGATTCCTGGTCTTCGCTGTCGTAATACCCGCGTATCTTCGCTTCCTTATCTACAAGGACGAATTTGGTGCTGTGAGCGATTGCATTTTCGTCGTCATCGATCGCCAGGTGGAATCCGTTCCGCGTCACTTCATAAATAGTTTCCTTCGAGCCGGTGAGAAACATCCACTTGCCTTTGATCGCGCCGAATCGACTCGCGTACTCGGCAAGGACCTTGGGCGTGTCGGTTTCCGGATCGACGGAGAAGGAGACCAACTGCAACTGCGGGTTCCCGCCCAGCTCACCCTGGAGATGTTGCATCTGTGCGCTCATGATGGGACACGGTCCCGCACAAGTTGTGAACACAAAATCTGCAATGGTGACTTTCTGTAGAAAATCCCGTTGCGTAAATGTCCGGCGATCTTCCGTAGCCAACGAAAATGCCGGTACAGTGCCAAGATCGGGAAGCGCCGGGAATTGCCGCTGATAACGCTGCCAGAGCTGAAGCGCCGCCAGGCCCGCAGCCGCCAAAAAGAGTACTAGAAAGATGAGCTTTCGTTTCCCGGTGTAACTTCTTGCTTCCACGCTACATCCTGGTGTGATGCTTTACAGCGAACGCAGATGCCCAGAAGGTGAGGGCCGCGAAGGCTG
>DASYTP010000355.1:0-9794 GCA_036002145.1 Bacteroidota bacterium
GCGGACTTTATCTTGCCGGAAAGCAATTTGGTAACGGTTCCGTCGGTGACATGGATTATACTGGCCTCGCCATTGCCGGTGCTGCGATAGGTGGTTCTCTGATTGGACTACTGAATGGCGTCTTCAGAGGAAGCCACGATGAATTCATTTTCAAAAAGAAGGAATAGTATCCGTGGAAGCATTCCTTCTCGCATTCATCCCGCTCTTCGTCGCCATCGATGTGTTGGCCGTCGTGCCGGTGTTCATGACGCTCACGGAAGGTTTGGATGAGAGACGCCGGCGGAGATTCACGATGGAGGCGACGCTTACGGCATTCGCGGTCTCGCTCGTTTTCCTCATCGCGGGAAGATTTATTTTCTCCTTCCTCGGCATCACCGAGAGTGATTTTCGAATCGGCGGGGGGATCGTTCTGCTCGTTATTTCCGTGACCGATCTTGTAACAACGAAGGAAGTGCGGCGCGATCCTGGCGCGATTCTGAGTGTCGTCCCGATCGGCATTCCGTTGATTATGGGTCCGGCTGCACTCACCACGATCCTTATCCTCGTCGATTCATATGGTTATTTCTGGGCTCTCTCTTCTCTCCTTGTCAACCTGGTGATTGTCTGGATCGTGTTCGACCAGGTCCGGAGAGTGACCCGCATTATGGGCAAAGCCGGTTCGCGCGCGTTCGGAAAAGTGGCCGCACTATTCATGGCTGCAATCGCGGTGATGATGATCAGAAGCGGAGTAATGGAGCTCCTGAAGAAACCTTGACTCCCCGGTTTTATTTACCACTAAGTCACGAAGGCACAAAGAAACACCTCCTTCCTTAATCCTCGCGGAAGCGAACACTCATTGTCCGCTTTTGAACAGCGCTCGTTCCGGAACCGCTCTATTCCCCGTACTTTCGCGGCTTACGAATGGCATGATGTTTGAGTCATTAGGCATTACCCTACTATGGACCGACCTCTCGACAGTGTTGTGCTTCGAAGAAAGCTTAGAAAAAGGATTTTGATCTGCGCTACCCTGATCGGAGTGCTGGTAATCCTCTTCCTGGTCTTCTCGGCGCTTGTTTCGCCGTCGATCGATCGCAGGAGCATCGTGACTGCGATAGTCCGGCGAGCCTCCATCGAGGGTACAATCTCCGCTTCGGGGACTGTAGTGCCGAAATCCGAACAGGCAATCTCGAGTCCTGGTGAAACGCGGATTCTTGCTGTAAGAAAAAAGCCGGGCGAGTATGTAACTCCGGGGGAATCGATTCTCGATGTCGACCGAAGCGAGCTGATGCTGTCACTCGATCGGACAGAGAAAGAACTCGCTCTGAAGGCAAACGGACGCGCCCGGCTGAAGATTGACATGGAGCGGACGTTGAACGAACTGAAGGGGCAATTGAATATCAAGAACCTCAGGTTTGAATATCTCCAATCGAAATCGGCACAGAGCGAGAAAATGTTTGAGATCGGCGGAGTTTCGAAAGATCAGCTGAACCAGGCAAAACTTGAAGAACATATCGCGGACATCGAGAGAAGCGATCTTGAACGTTCGGTCAAAAGCACGGCAGCGTCGCTCGAAAATCAGCTTGAAGGAGTGACAACGGAAGTCAAGACGCTTTTGAAAGAAAAGGCCGACATCGAGCGACAATTGAACCTCCTGGCGTGCAAAGCCGAACGGAACGGGGTCATCACCTGGATAAAAGACGGGATAGGGTCGAGCGTGCATCGCGGGGAGATCCTTGTTCGGATCGCCGATCTGAGCAGCTACAGGGTGGAAGCGACGCTATCGGACATTCATGCCTCCCGGCTTTCCGTCGGCATGCCGGCAAGAATTCGATACAACGAATTGTCCATTCCGGGAGTGATCGAAACGGTCTATCCGACCATCGAGAACGGAATAGCAAAAATTGTCATCTCCCTTGATGACGCATCGAACAAATCCCTTCACCCCAATTTGCGCGTCGATGTTTATCTCATCACGAGCAAGCGAGATAGCACGCTGATCGTGAAAAAAGGCCCGTTTGTGGCTGGCGAAGGCCGTCAGGACGCCTTTGTGGTTCGAGGCAGCGTCGCCCAGCGGGTTCCCGTGCAGATAGGGGTTATCAGTTTTGATGAAGTCGAGGTTGCGGAGGGTTTATCAGCGGGGGACGAAGTCATTATATCCGACATGAACGAATACAAACATCTTACACAAGTCAAAATACATTGAAGGGGAAACGATGATCAAGCTCGAGAACATTGAAAAAGTCTATCGAACCGAAAAGATCGAAACGGTTGCTCTCCAGGAGATAAACCTTGACGTGCGTGAAGGGGAGATCATCTCGATCATGGGGCCATCGGGATCCGGGAAGAGCACGCTGTTGAATATCATCGGGTTGCTCGACGCCCCCACGAATGGCCACCTTGCCTTGAATGGCATGCTCGTCGATTCGTATGGCGACAAGAAACTCGCGCGAATCCGGAACGAGCGGCTCGGGTTCATCTTCCAGACCTTTCATCTCATCAACGACCTGAGTGTCGTGGATAATGTCGAGGTGCCGCTGCTCTACCGCCGCATGTCGGGTTCCGAGCGCCGCAAGCTGGCGTTGAAAGCCCTGGAGAGGGTCGATTTGAGCTCGCGCGTGCACCATTTCCCCTCGCAGCTGTCTGGGGGACAGCAGCAGCGCGTCGCAATTGCCCGGGCAATCGCCGGGATCCCGAACATCATCCTGGCAGACGAACCCACCGGGAACCTGGACAGTCAAATGGGCGGCGAGATCATGAACATTCTTCTCGATCTGAACAAAAAGGAAAAAACCACGGTAGTCATGGTGACCCATGATTCGCGAATGGCAGAAAAAACAGAACGCACCGTCCGATTGTTTGATGGACGGCAGGTAAACTAAGAGGATTGCGGATTTTGGATTGTTGATTTCGGATTGGTTTGCTCGGCGACTAATAACTAATAACTAATAACCATAAACTGGCCAGTTTTTTTAACTTTTATTTCCTCCCAAGGCTCCCAATGCTCAAAAACTACATAAAGATTGCGCTCAAAGTTCTTCTCCGGCGAAAGTTCTACACATTCATCAGTCTCTTCGCGATTAGTTTTACTCTCGTCGTGCTCATGGTGACGACGGCGATACTTGACCATATGTATGCCCCGATCCCTCCGGAAACAAAACTCGACAGGACGCTGGGGGTATTTTACATGGATATGATCGGCCCGCAAGCACAATGGAATGGAAACCCGGGGTATGGGTTCCTCAACAAATATGTTCGCGGTCTCGCGAACGTCGAACAATTCTCCATATTTGCCGACCACCATGATGTCGCATCATATAAAGACGGCGCCGAAATCAAGTCGTCCCTCAAGCGCACCGACGGAGCATACTGGAAGATCCTCGAGTTCACATTCCTCGAAGGAAGACCGATCCTGGACGACGACGAGAAGAATGCAAACTTTGTTTGCGTGATCAACGAGGAAACACGCCGAAAGTTCTTCGGTGAGGAACCCGCTCTCGGAAAGTTCATAGAAGCTGATCGCCAGAGGTTTCAGGTCGTTGGTGTCGTAGAGAATGTTCCGCCGATCCGACCTGTGCCGTACGCCGATATCTGGGTGCCGAACAGCACGTCCCCGCAGGTGTCGGAAAGGGAGCGGCTTATGGGCAACCACATCGGGCTTCTGCTTGCCCGCGACAGGGATGATTTTCCATCGATCAAACGAGAGTTTCAGTCGCGATTGGCGAGCGTTCAGATGCCTGATGCCGAGTACGATCACATGGAAGGAACACCGGAAACCTTCTTTGAGAACTCGGCGCCTGAGGACATTAAGACGGGTAAGGGGACGTTGCTCATCGCGGTGATCGTTCTTTTCATGCTCCTTTTCATGCTTCTTCCAACAATTAACCTCGTCAACATTAATATGAGCAGGATCCTCGAGCGTTCTTCGGAAATTGGAGTGAGAAAATCGTTCGGCGCTTCGTCCTGGATGCTTGTCGGACAGTTTATCATCGAGAACCTCATCCTGACAACCATCGGCGGAGCGATCGGATTCCTGCTTGCCGCAATTGTTCTTGAGATCCTGAACGGGAGCGGGCTCGTGCAGTTCGCGCACTTCACATTGAATCTCAGAGTTTTCGGATACGGCGCAGTGATGATTCTGGTTTTTGGATTACTGTCAGGCGTCTATCCGGCATGGAGGATGTCTCGCATTCACCCGGTCCTGGCGTTGAAAGGAGTTGTACGATGATCAAGCATCTCTTCAAGCTCATCTGGAACAAGAAAAAATCCAACGCTCTCATCGCAATAGAGATCTTGTGTTCATTTCTTGTTCTTTTTGCAGTCGTCACGGTGGGCATCGTCAGCCTGGACCGCTACCACCAGCCGCTCGGTTTTGATTACTCGGATGCCTGGCTGATCGAAATTAATACGCGACTTCCCTTCGACTCCATCTATAACGCATCGAAGCGGGCGACAATGGAACAAATCCTTCTCGCCGTGAGGCAGATGCCGGAAATCAAAGGTGTCTGCGCCTGGGCCATCCCTCCGTACTCCAACTACATGTCGACGTGGGGGGCAGAAGTCAATGGAAAGCTCATGAGGATTGCGATTCATCATGGCTCCGAAGAAGCCCGGGAAGTTCTGGGTATTCAGCTCGTGGAAGGGAGATGGTTTGAGGAGGGAGATAAGAGCCTCAACTGGAGCCCGGTGATTATTAATCAACTGCTCGCCCGGGAGCGATTCGGAAGCGGGAGCGCACTTGGTAAAAATCCATTCCCTCAGGGAGATGAACCGAGTTCACGTGTGGCCGTAGACTACCGGGTGATCGGGGTCATTTCCGATTTCCGCAATGGAGGCGAATTTTCGGAGTCGATGTATTCTGCCATCGAGTATCTTGATATTATGAGGACAACGCAAGCCGTCTCGTCTAATCTCATCATTAAGGTTAAGCCGGGGACAAATGTCGAATTTAAAGAGAAGCTTGACCGGGTGATGGCATCGGTAGCCAAGGGGTGGTCGTTCGACATCAAAACTCTGGAAGAGATGCGGACTGCAGATTTTAAGCCCCGCTTCACGTTCATGGTTACCGTTGGTGTTGTGGCAGGATTCCTTCTGCTCATGGTAGCCCTCGGGTTGATCGGCGTGCTATGGCAGAACGTTTCCCGGCGAACCCACGAGATAGGCCTGCGCCGGGCGCTCGGCAGCACGGAAATCAATATTTACAAGCAGATTCTCGGTGAGCTGGTCGTCCTCACGACGTTCGGGCTTCTGATCGGGACGATCATCATCGTCCAGTTTCCGCTGCTGGATCTCATCGCCATCGTGCCGGCAAAGGCGTATCTCGTGAGCTTCCTGATCTCGACGGGAATCATGTATCTGTTGACGCTCCTGTGCGGTCTCTATCCAAGCCTGCTGGCGATCGAGGTGCAGCCGGCGGAAGCGCTGCACTACGAGTAGCAAGCCGGTTGCATTTGACGCATGCATCCGCTAACTTGCATTTTCGTATGAACGGTCAAATTCTCATCGTCGATGACGATTCCTCTGTCATCGCCTCACTTGCGCTGCTGTTGAAACAAGCGGGCTATCCATCGCGCGCTGCGAGCTCACCCTCGATGGCGATTGAAGAACTCAAGAAGAACCACATTGAGCTCGTCTTGCAGGATATGAATTTCTCCCGCCAGACCACGGGGGAAGAAGGACTTTCCCTGCTTCGGCAGATCAAATCGGTTCAACCTGATCTCCCCGTCATTCTAATGACCGCCTGGGGGTCGATCTCGCTCGCGGTGCAAGGCATCAAATCGGGGGCTGCGGATTTCATCACCAAACCGTGGACGAATGAACAATTGCTCCAGGCAGTCCGGACGACGCTCGGCCTCGCGGCGGTCTCATCGACTAATCGGCCAACTGAAGCCTCACGCGGTGAGCTTGATAGACGGTATGACTTCGGCAACATCATCGGCGAAGATCCGAAATTACTGCACATCCTCGAGATCATCGGCAGAGTGAGCGCGACGGACGCATCCGTCCTTATTACGGGGGAGAGCGGCACCGGTAAAGAGCTCGTCGCCGAAGCGATTCACAGGAACAGCCATCGAAAATCGAAACCGTTTGTCAAGGTGAATTTGGGTGGCATCTCTGCAACATTGTTCGAGAGCGAGATGTTCGGTCACGTAAAAGGTGCTTTCACCGACGCACGACAGGATCGCCAGGGCCGTTTTGAGCTTGCCAACGGTGGAACGATTTTTCTCGATGAGATCGGGGATCTCGATCTCGGGTGTCAGGTGAAACTCCTCCGGGTGTTGCAGGATCGAACGTACGAAGTGTTGGGATCAAGCGAGACCCGAACCGTCGATGTTCGGGTCATTGCCGCCACGAACGCTCATCTCAACGAATTGGTCGAGCAGGGAGAATTCCGCGAAGACCTGCTCTACCGTCTGAATCTCATCGCGCTGCACGTACCGCCGTTGCGTGAGCGGCGGGAAGACATTCCTCTCCTGGCAAACTACTTTCTCAAGAATATTGCGAGTGTTTACCGGCGAAACGACCTTCTCATCGGTGCGGGCGCCATGGAGTGGCTCGCGCAGCTTCCCTGGCATGGAAACGTCCGCCAGCTCAAGCATGCCATCGAACGCGCAGTCCTGATGTCGCCGAACGAGATCCTCGAGCTGGAGAATTTTCGAACGCCGCTCACGACAGTTCAGGGCGACATGGCCAAAAGCGCCCTCCCGCTCGCAGGCAGCATGACGCTTGAGGAGGTCGAGAGAGCCATGATCGTGCAATGCATGCGGCAATTCAACGGGAATATCAGTAGGACCGCCGAGGCGCTGGGATTGAGCCGGGCCGCTCTCTATCGTCGATTGGAGAAGTTCGGAATCTCGCCGTGAGTCTTCGCCGGAAGTTCGTCGCCTACCTCCTTTTTGTTCATCTGGTCTTCGCCGCCGCCGTAATTTATTTTCTCTGGGATCGCCGCATCTGGCTCGTTTCAGTCGAAGCGTTCTTCATAATTTCGTTCGCGGTTGCGCTGAAAATTTTCAGAGAGTTATTTCGCCCACTCGAGCTCATCGTGTCGGGCTCGGAGTTTTTGCGAGACGGCGATTTCACAACGCGTCTGCGAGAGCTCGGACAGCCGGAGATGGATACGCTCATTGGAGTGTACAATGAAATGGTCGATCACCTGCGCGCCGAGCGGGTGAGGATTCAGGAACAGCATTTTTTTCTTGAAAGAATCCTGTCTGTATCCCCCTCCGCCATCATTACGCTGGACTATGATGAGAGGATATCGTTTGCAAACCCGGCAGCAGAAACGTTAATTCAGAGTGCGCTTCCTGAGCTGAAAGGGAAACGGCTCCAGGATTTACACTCGACGTTTGCCGGTACGTTGAACGGTCTGTCGATCGGCCAATCCGCCATTGTCCCGCTTCGGGGTGTCCGGAAAGTCATGTGCCACAAATCGCAGTTTGTGGATCAAGGCCATCCACGAACGTTTTATTTGTTCGACGAAATGACGGAAGAGCTTCGCAAGACGGAGAAGGCTGCGTACGAAAAACTCATCCGGATGCTCTCTCACGAGGTGAATAATTCCCTCGGCGCCGCAAGCTCGCTTCTCCATTCCTGCCTGCACTACAAGGACCAGCTCAGGCAGGAAGACCGGGAGGACTTTGAAACGGCTCTCGCGGTAGCGATCGCGCGATCGGAACATCTCAGCTCCTTCATGAAGAGCTTTGCCGACATCGTCAAACTTCCTCTGCCACAGCGGCGGCTTGCAGATTTGCGATCGATACTTAAGAATCTCGTTTCACTCCTTGAGGGGGAAATAACAAATCGGAACGTTGTGGTGAAATGGGATATACCAACAGCGATGGAGCCGGTTCTTTTGGATGAGCATCAGATGGAGCAGGTATTCTTGAATATCTTCAAGAACTCCCTCGAAGCAATCGGCCGGGAGGGAAGGATTACTGTGCGAATGGGGGAAACAGGCCGCAGAGCGTTTGTGACGATCGAGGATAGCGGCTGCGGTTTCAGTGAGGAGATCCATCGCCATCTCTTCACGCCTTTTTTCAGCACGAAGGAAAACGGACAGGGCATCGGACTGACGTTCGTGCAGGAAGTCCTCGCCCAGCACAATTTCGAATTCACGCTTGAGAGTACGCCGGGGCAACCTACCCGGTTTACGATTATCTTCTGATCTCGCCCAGCGTGAGGTTTGCCAGGAATCTCCTTCCACCCATGTCGATGCTGCAGCTTCCATCTCCACCGAGGGTAATCGTAAACGTCTTATCAATTGTCTTCTCCACGTAGAGCGAACCGCTGCTAAAAGTAATATCCGCATGATAGGTGCCGGTGATTGTGCCGCTCACCTCCGATACCAGATGCAACCGGCCGCCGCGGGGGACCATGACGCCGATGAATTTCATCGTTAACGTGTTGTTGAGCGTCCGCACCGCATTTTCGCCGGTGATCGTATCCGACGCGACCCGATGATAGTCGCCTCCGGTTACCGTGTTGATCGTGATGACATGCGTATTGGTGCCGGTGACCAGCCATTCACCGGATAAGGAGACGAGGTGGTGTGCTATGTGCAAAGTCTGGAGCTCGCCGGAACCGCTCGCGATTATGAAATGAATGGAATATGCCGTGTCCGTTCCCGTGAGCCAGTACTTTTGGAAGCCACCGTCTTTATCCAGGAACTGGTACTCATAGACGCGATTGAATTCCGCGGAGCCGAAATCACCCGTTCGGTGGCGGGAGAGCGTCAGCGTCCACCAGCCGGTCGTCGAGTCATAGCTCTTGGTTACCGCGCCGAAAGCCGAATCCGCCGAATACTTATTGAGTATGGCGCCGGCTTCGTTGCCAAGCCCGACAGCCGAGGTAATCGTCGCGATATCTCCGATCTGGTCCAGAGCGCCGCCATTGTTCGCCCCGATCGCCGTCGCGACGGATGCAGCCGCGTCGTCGATTACTGTCGTACTGCTGGTTGGATTGACCGGATTCTCTTTCTGACAACCCCAATACGTTCCGACGGACAACACTATGAACAGAATCACAACATACTTCGAAATCTTGTATGAAGTCACGTGTTTCATAATCTCCTCAATTTATTTCAATCTAACATTGCACGGGCGTGCGGGACGTAGTAATGGCGCACATTATTTTGACAATACACTTCCATGGAAGTTTAACATATCCCCATCCGTTGAGTTGATTCTCACATTTGTTTCGCCTACATTGTTAATGTAGTGAATCTCCGGGAATTACGGAAATAAGTGAAACAAAACCTCCATTGCGGCGAATACAGATAAGCAGAACATGAACCCTATCCTCCGTAATTTCAAACGTTTGATTGTACTCATAGTTGGTGGGACGATCCTTCTCATAGGGATCGCACTCATTGTCCTGCCCGGACCTGCATTTATCGTTATTCCAGCAGGCCTCGCGATTCTCGCTACAGAATTCATTTGGGCGAAGAGACTTCTGGATAAGATGAAAGAGAAGGCAATGCAGGCGAAAGACAAGCTTTTTCGAAAATCAGGGGCTTCATGACATCTCCACATGCTCGGTTTTAAGCAGCTCACCATTCTTACCGGGCTATTTGTCATCTTGTGCCTGATATCGGCTTACTTCATCGATTATCAGGTCGTCTCGCTTGTCAATAGTGAGGCCCGACCTCTCCAACCGGTCGTCGCACAACTGACGTCGTACACCGATATTGTCACTGGATACACTGTTTCGAAGTATCTCGTCGGCGGACTCGCCTTGATCGGGGGCATCGTTCTGCTGGCGATGGACAAGACGATGAATCGCGCGAAGTATCTCTTCTTTATCGCGCTGACGTCACTGGC
>DASYTP010000356.1:0-3194 GCA_036002145.1 Bacteroidota bacterium
AATTCGTCCGCCGCGGCGGACAAAAATCCAAGCACTGCACGATGTGGCGGTTTAGGATTTCGATATTCGGTTTTAGGATTTTTCCCGATTGATCGGGTCAAGTCGTATTCAAGTTGATTCCATTACAAGAGATCGGCACCAGCTGATAAGGTAGTTCCTCGGTTTGCGGCGACGGCCTGCATCGGCCTCCCCCGTGGCCCCCTCTCCGCCTGCGAGCGGGATCTTCGACTTCGCAAGGAGGGGGCGCAAAACATCCACCTCTTGCGAAGGGGAGGATTATAGGTGGGGTGTGCGCGTGTATGCTCACCCACATTTTGATTCTCTGATTCGAACTGATGCACTGCCGTTGATAAACCTTTGTTGGATTTTGCGCGGCTATTCTCTACATTATATTCTCAAATCAATAGAGGTTAAGGATACAGAAGAGAAATATGGATCAGCTCGCCCAGTTACAGGAGGAAAACCAGCGTTTACGCAAAGCGGTCGAAGAACTCTCAATCCTCAACGAGCTCGCACGGGTTATCAGCTCGACGATGAATCTCGACGCGGTGATTGAAAATGTCGTCAAGCGCTCCGTTAGAGCGGCGCACGGACAACAGGGGATGATTACGCTCGTGGACGAGCAAGCGCCGACGGAGATGAAGACCCTGATTCGCGCCCAATCGACGTCGGACCACCAGCAGTTTCACCTCCACCAGAACGTTCTCGGCTGGATGATGATCAACAAAAAGCCGCTGCTCTCGAACGACATCACGGCGGATCCCCGTTTCTCCGGTGTGCGGGCCGAGGGGGAACAGCGCTCTCTCCTTTGCGTCCCCCTTCTCGTGAAAAACCGGCTCGTGGGTATTCTGGCAGTCTTCAATAAGAAAGACGGGAGTGATTTTACCTCCGACGACCAGCGATTGCTATCCATCATCGCTGCTCAGTCGGGGCAGATCCTTGAAAATGCCCGACTGTACGAACAGGAAAAGTCGCTCATTACTATGCAGGAGCAGGTAAAGCTTGCATCGAAGATTCAAACGGAGCTCCTGCCACAAAAGGCCCCGCCGATACCTGGATACGAGATTGCGGGGAAGAGCATCCCCGCCCAGCAGGTCGGAGGCGATTACTTTGACTTCATTCATATCGACGATCATCGTCTGGCTGTGTGCCTGGGCGACGTCTCCGGCAAGGGACTTCCAGCCTCGCTACTCATGGCAAACACGCAGGCAACGTTGCGCGGTCAGACTCTCCTGGCGAACTCTGCAAAGGAATGTATCCAGCGCTCGAACACGCTTCTCTTCCGGAGCACGAGCGACGAGAAATTCGTTACACTCTTTTACGGCATCCTGGATTTCGCCCGCAACGAATTGCGTTTTTGTAATGCCGGGCATGATAATCCATATCTCCTCTCCGAAGGCAAAGAGCCGCGCAGACTCAAAACGGGAGGTATCGTGCTCAGCGTCATGGAAGAATTCCCGTACGACGAAGAGGTAGTCGGCATAGAGCCGGGCGAGATGCTCGTGATCTATTCGGACGGCATTCCCGAGGCAATGAACATGCACCAGGAACTCTTCTCCGACCTGAAGCTCGGCGCCCTTCTCAAGGACTGCCCGTCTCTCTCGGCCATGGAAGTCATCGACAAGGTCGTCGCTGCAGCAAAGGCTCATGCAGGCAACTGGCCGCAGTCAGACGACATGACGATGCTCGTCGTCAAACGCCTCAAAGGATGACCGTACCAACCGTAGAGCGGCCCCCGTTCTACATACTCCCCGTCATCATCATTTCGCAATTCGCCGGCACATCGCTCTGGTTTGCAAGCAATGCAGTTCTCCCAGACCTGCAGCGCGCGTGGAATCTGCCCGCGGATGCAGTCGGATATCTGACTTCATCGGTGCAGCTGGGATTCATTGCCGGAACGCTCCTGTTCGCCTTTTTCACCATCGCCGATCGATGGTCTCCCCGTAAAATCTTCTTCGTGTGTTCCGTTTCCGGAGGATTATGTAATCTCCTCATCTATCTCTGCGCGAGCGGATTTTCAGACTTGCTACTTTTGCGCTTCCTTGTCGGATTCAGCCTGGCGGGTATTTATCCCATCGGGATGAAGATAGCCTCGGGGTGGTACAAGGAGGGGCTTGGAAGCGCATTAGGGTTTCTTGTGGGTGCGCTTGTGCTCGGGACGTCGTTCCCTCACCTGGTGAGAAGCGTTGTGGAGGAAGTACATTGGGAGTCGGTGACCCTGGCGGTCTCGATGATCGCCTCCATGGGCGGGTTGCTCATGCTGTTGCTCGTCCCTGACGGGCCATACCTGACGAAGGGAATGCCGTTCAATCCCAAAGCGCTCGCGATCATCTTCCGTTCACGCGAGCTTCGTGCGGCGGCAAGCGGATATTTCGGTCACATGTGGGAGCTGTATACATTTTATGCATTTATTCCCATCGTGCTCTCGGCATACGCCGTAGCTCGCATGGACGGTAGTTTGAATATCTCGTTATGGTCGTTTATGATCATCGCCGCGGGCAGCGTAGGTTGTGCGGCGGGGGGAATCATCTCGAAACGTATCGGCAGCGCCAAGGTGGCCTGGGCGCAGCTCGTGTGCTCCGGCGCGCTATGCGTTATCTCGCCTCTCCTTTTTCAATTTTCGCCGGCGGTCACGTTAGGACTGTTCGTCGTGTGGGGAGTCGTCGTTGTTGGAGATTCGCCGCAGTTCTCGGCACTCATCGCAAGATATGCTCCGCGCGAGTTGGTCGGCTCCGCGCTGACAATCGGTAACAGCATCGGGTTTGCGATTACGATTGTGAGTATTCAGTTCGTCACCTATCTATCGCATTTCATTGAGCCGCAGTATATTTTCTCACTGCTTACGATCGGGCCGGTATTGGGATTGGTCGCGTTCAGGCCGCTGATTGCGCGGCCTAGATCTGAAGCGCGATCACTTTAAATCTTATTCCAGAGAGAGAAGACTCTTCACGGAGATATCTTCGTCGATATCTTCCCAGTGGATACCGATCCCCTTTCCGATCAAACGCCAATTCTTCCGCTGTTTCTGGGAAGCATTTCTCAGCCTCGGGAACCACTCCAGTGGCGCAGATACTTCTCGCCCGTCAGCGAGGACAACTCGCAACGAATCGTCGCTGAATGACAGCTCGACTATCCTTGGTTTAAGCCTTACTGCTAAAGTGCTCATGCCATTTCTCCTCGAAAAATCGCTTGTC
>DASYTP010000357.1:0-4618 GCA_036002145.1 Bacteroidota bacterium
AGAACAGAATTAAGTGATAGGCATTACGAACGGCTGCCAATGATCCTCACCAACTGCAATGAGAAAAGAATTCTGGAAAGATCGAAAGCAAACTGTTACTAAAAATTAATGGAAAAAAATGATAAAGTCAACGATTTTTGAAAGTACTCGAAGTTTTTTCGGGTGAGCCGTATTGTGCTTGTTTTCGCAGAAACTGTGATAATCGCAGTAAATTGCACTGAACACCCAACCGCTACTCAAAAAGTCTGCTTTGATCTGGTAGGAACTCTCAGAAGTTCGCGCTAGCTCTTTCTCAGCCTGCCTGCTTCAGCGCTTCCGCCCCGCTGACGATCTCGAGCAGCTCTTTCGTAATCGAAGCCTGTCGAGCCTTGTTATAGGATAGCTGCAAGTCCCGTATGAGGTCGGATGCATTCGTGGTTGCGTTATCCATCGCCGTCATGCGCGCCCCCTGCTCGGCTGCGCTGGATTCAAGCAGTGCGCGCCAGAGCTGGAAGTTGAGATGCTTCGGCACCAGGACGGAGAGGATTTCATGGATGGAGGGCTCGTAGATGTAATCTATTTGAGATTTCGGATTTCGGATTTCGGATTTCGGATTTGCCTCTTCTGATGGAATGGGGAGGAATTGCTCGATGACGACGCGCTGTTGGATGATGGACTTGAACTCGTTGTAGATGATTTCCACACGGTCGTATTCGCCACCGAGATACCCTTGCACGACTTCGGTTACAATGCTTTGAGCCGTGGCGAAATCGAGTTTTGAGAAAATTCCGATGTGTTTGCCGACCACATTGTATTGGTTCTTGACGAAAAAGTCGCTCCCTTTTCTGCCGATGCTGACGAGTTTCAGCTTTCGCGCATCATGCATACTCGAATAGTTCGTCCGTATATGACTGGCGGCCGCACGGATGATGTTCGCATTGAATGCCCCGCACAATCCACGGTCGGAGGTGACAACGATGACACAGACCTTCTCGACGTCGCGTTCCTCAATCAGGGGGTTCGTGGTCACATCACTGACGCCGGCGAGCTGACGAAGAAGCGCTTTCATCTTCTTCGCATACGGTCGTGCAGAGATCACCGCATCCTGGGCACGGCGCAGCTTTGCCGCGGCGACCATTTTCATCGCCTTCGTGATCTTCTGAGTGCTCTTGACACCGCTGATGCGACGACGGATTTCTCTGAGAGTGGCCATACTTCCGGTAAATACTAAATTCTAATGTCTAAACTCTAAGCGTATTCCAAATCACAATAGTCAAATAAGCTCCAATAATCAAATCACAAAAGCTTGGACTTTGAGAATTGAAATTTGGGATTTGTTTGGGATTTGTTCATTGAGATTCGGAATTTCGGCTATGATGCTTTGAATGAAGCCACAAATTCCTTCGCGATTGAATGAAGTTTTTGCTGGAGAGGTTCGGAGAGATCTTTCTTTTCCCCTATCTCGGTAAGCACATCCCGGTACTTCAACTCCATCATCTCCAGGAACTCGCGTTCGAAGCGTTGAACTTGCTGAATCGGAATAGTGTCGAGATAACCGTTTATCCCCATGAACATGCCTGCGACTTGTTTTTCGACCGGCACGGGGACGAATTGACCCTGCTTGAGGAGCTCGACGAGGCGGGAACCACGGGTGAGTTGCGCCTGCGTCGACTTATCGAGATCGGAGCCGAACTTGGCGAACGCTTCAAGCTCCCGGTACTGCGCAAGGTCGAGCCGCAGACGTCCCGCGACTTTCTTCATCGCCTTGATCTGCGCATTCCCCCCGACGCGTGACACCGAGATCCCAACATTGATAGCAGGCCGCACGCCGGAGTTAAACAATCCCGGCTCGAGATAAATCTGTCCGTCGGTAATCGAGATGACATTCGTCGGGATGTATGCCGAGACGTCTCCCGCCTGCGTCTCGATCACCGGCAGCGCGGTGAGGCTGCCCCCGCCGAGCTCATCGTTGAGCTTGGAAGCGCGCTCCAGCAGGCGTGAATGGAGATAAAAGACATCCCCGGGGTACGCTTCGCGCCCCGGCGGGCGCCGCAGCAGGAGCGAAACCTGGCGGTAAGCCTGCGCGTGCTTCGACAGGTCGTCGTAAATCGCAAGGGCATGCCTGCCCGTGTCGCGGAAGAACTCACCGAGTGTTGCACCGGAATACGGCGCAATAAACTGTAGCGGCGATGGATCGCTGGCGTTTGCCGCGATAACCGTCGTGTACTCCATCGCTCCGAATTCCTGCAGTTTTGCCACAACTTGCGCCACGGTTGAGCCCTTCTGTCCGATGGCGACATAGATGCAGTACATCGGGTTGATCCCGCGCTTTTTCGCCTCCTCGGTGTGCGTATACTTTTGATTGATGATCGTATCGATGGCGATCGCAGTCTTCCCCGTCTGCCGGTCGCCGATGATCAGCTCGCGCTGGCCCCTGCCGATAGGGATCATGCCGTCCACGGCTTTGATGCCGGTCTGCAACGGTTCCTTCACAGGTTGGCGTTGAACGACGCCAAGCGCCTTGCGCTCGATGGGAGACAACTTGTCCGTCTTGATCGGTCCCCGTCCGTCCAGAGGCTGTCCGAGTGGATTGATGACGCGCCCGAGCATCTGTTCGCCGACGGGCATCGAAGCAACGCGACCCGTGCGCTTCACGGGATCGCCCTCTTTGATTTGCGTGCTTTCACCGAACAGCACACAGCCCACATTGTCCTCCTCGAGATTCAGGATCATCCCGAACACGTCGTTCGGAAACTCGACGAGTTCGCTCGCCATGACTTTCGACAGGCCGTACACGCGCGCAATACCGTCGCCGACTTGAAGTACAGTGCCGACGTCATAAATATCGACTTCTTTTTCAAATCCGGAAAGTTGTTTCCTCAATATCGCGGAGACTTCATCTGGTCGTACTTCTGACATCACTTTTTCCTTTTGAGCTATGTTTGGTAATCTTATTGGAATTGGAGATTTGGAGGTTGGAATTTATTTGGAATTTGGAATTTTCTCAAGTCACACCTTCCGTAAATCTTTCCCGCAGCAGTTCGAGCTGACGGCGTACGCTGGCATCCCAGACGGTGTCGTCGTGCTGCACCATGAAGCCCCCCTTCAACGAGGGATCGATCACGAACGAAAGCCGGACTTTCTTCTTGGTTGCCGCTTCCAGCCGGGCCACGAGTTCCCGTTCCTGCTCGGGTTTGAAGGCAACGGCCGTGCGCGCCTTGACATTCAGGATGCCCAGCCGCGCATCCCTCAGTTTTGCGAATTGTTTCATGATCTCCGGCAACAGGCGCTCCCGACCTTTCGCCGCAAGGAGTGCGACGAACTTCAAGGTCACATCGGAAACCTTCCCCTGGAAAATCTCTTTCAGCAGCTTTTTTTTCTTCTCACTGTTGACGACCGGGCTTCTGAGGAACACGAGGAATTCGCGCGAGTCCCTTACCAGGCTCTCGATGGAAGCGATGTCCGCGCTCACGGCATCGAGCTTCTTGACCTCCTCCGCAACGCCGAGGAGCGCGAGGGCATAACGATATGCGGCGCGAAATTCACTCATGCGACATCAGTTCTTCGGAAGTTCCTTCAAATAGGCATCGACAAGCTTGCGGTGTTTATTCTCATCGAGGGTTTCGTCAAGAATTATCTCCGCCGCCTTGATGGCAAGATTCGCGACCTCGCCGCGAAGCTGTGCGAGTGCGGCATCCTTGTCGCGTCCGATCTCCTGTTTCGCCTGCTCGACCATCCTGCGCGATTGCTGGTTGGTTTGCTCAAGGATTTCGTTCTTCAGCTTTTCGCTGAGCGCACGACCTTCGTTGAGAATGCGGTGTGCCTCGGCTTCGGCATTGGCGAGTTGCTTGCGGTTCTCCTCGAGGATGCGCTCGGATTCCTGCCGTGCGCGTTCTGCGCGCTCGATGGACTCCCTTACGTGCTCCTCACGCTTGTGAAGCGCTTCAAGCAGCGGCTTCCAGGCGAGTTTGCGGAGGATGACCATTAACAGGATGAACGTGACGAGCGTCCAGATAATGAGTCCAGGATTCGGTTCTAACATGTTCTTTCGGTTTGAAGGTGGTGGTTATTTCAGCGCGAGCAGGATACAGATGACGAGCGCAAAGAAGGTGGCGCCTTCGATAAGGGCTGCGGCGATGAGCATCGAGGTTCGAACCTGCCCTGCGGCTTCCGGCTGGCGCCCGCTTGCTTCCATCGCGGCGGCGGCGAGCTTGCCGATGCCGATACCGGCACCGATTACAGTGATGCCGGCACCGATGCCTGCAGCAAGATATGCGAATAATTTTGGATCCATTCTGGTTCTCCTATGATATTGGTGATGTGGTGTTGATATGTTTCATTAATGACCGTGTTCGCCGGATTCTTCATGAGCATGGGCGGCCTGGATGCCGAGTCCCATGAACAGCGACGTCAGCATCGTAAAAATGTATGCCTGCAGGAACGCCACGAATAATTCCAGCAGGTTGATGAACAGAGCAAAAGCGATCGGAACCGGAACGATGTACACACTCTTGAAAAGGAAAATCAACCCCAGGAGGGAGATGATGACAAGATGCCCGCCGGTCATGTTCGCGAACAGACGAATGCATAGCGCGAAGGGCTTCGTGAAGAGTCCGAGAATCTCGATGGGAATCATGAT
>DASYTP010000358.1:0-3878 GCA_036002145.1 Bacteroidota bacterium
ACGTTTGAGGTTAAGCCCTTCGCACGGGAGAGGCTTGTATCAATGGAGCTTGCGAAATAGAACACGACTGCGCTCAGGTCTTTCACCACCGGACTGGTCTTGTCGAAGTCGATTGCCTTCGGGAGATAATAGAACGGCACCAGGTTCTGTATGACCATCGATCCGAAAGGCTGCTGCACCGTTACCGATGCGCAGCTTGCGTCGCGTACCAGGTCCGCGTTCACGCGCACGCCGTACGATTCCAGCAGATCGTCGAGTTCAAGAGCCACGGCGCGTCCCATCTGGTTCTGGAGACTCGCACTGATTTTGTTCAGGAAGAATGCCAGCTTCCCTCCCTTCATCACATACTGATCGAGAAGAAACTTTTCCCAGCTCTTGAACGGTTTGTCCGGGCCGATGATCAGCAGCGCGGCGACGTCCGGCGGGACAGGCTTGCCTCCGGCGAGATCGACCGTCGTAACTTCGTATTGTTTGTTCAGGATGTCCTGGAGTTTGGACATCTGCGATAGCGACGGTTCACCATGTCCCGTCAGAACACCGACCTTCTTCAATTCCTTCGACGTCATCTTCTTCACGGCGGAACTGATCTCATACTCCAGGTTGGATTCGGGACGTACCACGGGGATGCGCTCCTGCTTGTCGCCGTAAAGCATCACAAGGCCCATGTATCCTTCCTGGATTTGCAGCTTATCTTCCTTGACAACCTGCACCTGTATGGGCGGAATTCCGTACTTCTGCGCCTCCTGTTTCAGCTCCTCTTTTTGTCCCGGGTCGATGAACTCATATTTAAAATTTCCATTAGAGTAGGCTCGATACTCGTCGAGCTGATCCTTGAGATATCGGCGGTTATTGTTGTAAGGAGGAGGAAGCTCGGAGGTGAAATACGCTTTGACCGTAAACTTGTCGTCGAGCGATTTCATTAGGCTTTTGCTGACATCCGAGATTGTATACATCTTCCCGCGCGTCAGATCCAGTCGCGCGAAATAGCGAACGGCGACCATGTTCACCAACACGATGACTGCAAGAAGAAACAAAAGGCGAAGAACTATCTGGCGCTGGTTCATCGAATCGGCTCCTTCATCATGACCACCGGCGTTTCTCCAGCACGGCGGTCCCCATATAGAGGGAGAAGCCGATTGCCGATATATAATAGATGATATCCCGTGAATCGATAACCCCCCGCGCGATATTGGAAAAATGGTAATCGACCCCAAGATACTCGATGATCGATGCAAGAGAAGCGGGTAAATACATGAGTACTTTATCGATGAACCAGAGCATGAAAACGATGCCGAAACTGACAATGACGGCAATGATCTGGTTCTCCGTGAGCGACGAACAGAACAGGCTCAGCGCGAGAAATACGGCACCCAGCAGCATCAGGCCGACGTAGCCGCCGATCACCACGCCAAGGTCGAGGCTTCCGATGGAGGCTACGGTAAAATAGTAGCACAGCGTTGGAAGGAGCGTAAAGAAAAACAGCGCCCAGGCGGATAGGAATTTCCCGAGGATGATTTCAAACTCCGTGACCGGTTTCGTCACCAGGAGCTCGAGTGTCCCGGATTTTTTCTCCTCGGAAATCAACCGCATGGTCATCGCGGGAGCGAAGAATAACAGGAGGAACTCCGAAGTGTCGAAGACCGTGCGCAAGGTCGACTGACCGTAGAGGAAGAGACTGTTCGTGAACAGGTACCCGAGAAAAATCAGGTACACGATAATGACAACATACGCGACGGGCGAATTAAAAAACGACCGAAGCTCCTTCAAAAAAATATGCTTGACGTTCAACCAGTTCATTTTACGGGGTCGGAAGTAAGTTGTCGGAAAATATCTTCGAGGCTCGTCTGCTCGCGGTGCAATTCAACCAATCCCCAGCCTTTCTCCACACATAGCCGGAAGAGATCCTTACGGATATCGACGGCGCTCGATGTTTCGACGCTGAACTTCTTCATGCCGTTTTGCTCGTGGATCAACGACACCTGGTCGATAGCAGGGATAGCTTTGACCTGCACCGAGAGCATTTCAAACGACTGACCATCTGGGACTTCCACTTCGAGTACGATACGCTCGCCGCCATGCAGGCTGCGCTGCAAGTCTTCGATCGGGCCGTCTGCAACGATCTTCCCCCGGCTGATAATGACAACCCGGTTGCATATCGCCTGCACCTCGTGGAGGATGTGGGTCGAGAGTACGACTGTCTTTTGCTTTCCAAGGTTCCGGATCAAACTTCGGATCTCCACGATCTGGTTCGGATCGAGTCCGCTCGTGGGTTCATCCATGACCAGGACGCTCGGGTCGTGGATCATTGCTGCGGCGAGGCCTACTCGCTGGCGGTATCCCTTCGAAAGCTGGCCGATGTCCTTGTGCTTCATCTCGCCGAGACCACAGACTTCAACCATTTCCTTGAGCCGACGGGGAATCAACGAGCCGGGTACACCTTGAAGCTGGGCCGCATACTCGAGATATTCAACGACGTTCATGTCGAGGTATAGCGGGTTTTGCTCGGGCAAGTAGCCGACGAGCCTTCGCACTTCAAGCGACTCCGATTGTACGTCCCGTCCTTCCACTTTCACAGAACCCGAGGTCGGCGAGAGGTAACAGGTAATCATCCGCATCGTTGTCGTTTTGCCGGCGCCATTAGGGCCGAGGAATCCAAGGATCTCCCCGGAATGGACTTCAAAAGAGATGTCGTCCACCGCTTTTGAGTTACCGTAATACTTCGAGAGATTGTTAACGAGAATGGACATCGTTACAACTTGATGTTTTTGGGTAAAAACCTGAGATTTCTTGCATTAGGTGGGGAAAATATGTCAAAATTTTGGGAAAAATGCAAATGACTGATTGAGGTCACCTGATGCAGCGACAACTACTTTCGAACATCCATATCGGCTCGATGCTCGATCCGCGATGTTTTGAATTTGTCCCGCTTCTGGATTCGGCCCGACTTCAGTCGAGTTCTCGTCTCGAATATCATAAGCCCAAGACGGACTTTGCGGTGGGATTGCCGAAAGCGAAGTTCAGGATTTGGCGATGAAGAAGGTTGCCTTCTTCCATGTTTATGCTGAGAAGAAGGCAACCTTCGACCATGCAAGGGGAAAACGAAGCGCCATTAAAAACGAATGGGCTTTAATCCGGCGCCAACATCGTACAAATGGTCTCTTTAATATCATTCATCGTATTCTATATCTGGCTTATGTCCGCTTCCATACGCTCGCCACGCCTCCTGAATCCTCAGTCGATTCTCGTAATTTTCTACATATCGAAAATGCGAATAAATGCCTACGTCTTCGAAGTTGCTCACTACCTCCTCTGGAAGCATATCGGTGAGCTTGACCCCCGTGATATCACATAGGACAAACAATGCAGTATCACCGACTCTGTAGGTCCCAACACTAGGTGCCTTTCGTGGATCAGCCATACGGGTGGTGTCCGTTATTCTTTCGATCAAGCAGTCGACTGCTGTATCCCCTGCGGCGATGAGTTTATTGTACACTTCGTCGTCAACTCTCTCTCCTTTGAACGGGAGAATTTGAATCTCCTGGATCCGGAGGGAGGGGTTGACGTGTTGACACGACATGGCAAGAATGCCCAAGATTGGAATCAACAGGCTTTTCATTCCCTGCCTAGTGTTACTTCTCATTTCCATTATCCACAAACGCCTGGCCGGTTGTTGAAAAAATGCCAGTGTTGAGCGAGCTCATCCCCCGCCATTAAGATCGGCGGGTCGTCAGCCGACTCCGTCGAGCCTGGACTCTGTCGGGACTTCGACGAACTCTGTCGAGCAGGCCTCGTTCCACTCGTCCCCTTCTCTATCCATAGAGAAGGGGATGACGCGCGGGCTGCTTTGGAATGATGCGATGCATAGTGTTCCATGGCGC
>DASYTP010000359.1:0-11566 GCA_036002145.1 Bacteroidota bacterium
GCACGCAGATTTTTCGATCTGTTCTGTTTGTCTTCGTCGGATTCGCGCTCGTGATAAGCGCACTGTCGATCGAACATTTTGAAAGCGTTGCGACGACGGTCACCGCGCTGACGTTCGCCTTCGCAAACGCGGTCATCTCCACTTTGCTGACGTACGGCCTCCTGATCTTTTTCGAGCGCGTATTCAATGTGACAACGGACCTCATGCTGATGGAGCTGGGAGACCTCAATCACCCGCTGTTGCAGGAGTTGTCGGAGAAAGCACCCGGGACATTTCACCACAGTATACTCCTGGGCAGTCTCGCGGAGGCCGCTGCCGAATCGATCGGCGCGAATGCAACTCTTGCGCGCGTCGGTGCGTATTATCACGACATCGGCAAGATCCTTAAGCCCGAATACTTTGTGGAAAACCAGGCGGGAATGCCCAATAAGCACAATCGCCTCAAGCCTCGAATGAGTGCTTTCATCATCGCGTCGCATGTGAAGGACGGTATCCAGTTAGCCCGTGACAAGGGATTGCCCGAGAGTGTTGTAGACTTCATCCCGCAGCACCACGGCACGACACGCATCTCGTTTTTCTATGATAAGGCATTGAAGCAGGCCGTAAGGCGACCTCCCAAGGATACGATCAACGAGGGAGACTTTCGTTATCCCGGTCCGAAACCCCAAACCAAGGAAGCCGGGATCGTCATGCTTGCCGATACCGTCGAGGCTTCGACGCGCACAGTGAACGACGTCACTCCACAAAAGCTCGATGTCTCCATTGATACACTCATCAAACAGCGGTTCCTTGAGGAGCAACTCGATGAGTGCGAGCTGACATTAAGGGATCTCTCAAGAATCAAGGAATCATTCTTGAAGATACTCGCTGGTGTTCACCACCGAAGGATCAGGTACCCTGGTCAGGAGCCGGAGGAGGCTCCTCCACTGGTCAAAGAAAACCTCTCCGGGCCCCCGCTGCAAACGGTAAGTGAAGAATTCCAGGTTGAAGAAACTGCGGATTTGGACACGCATGTCCCTGTGCCGGGTGCCGAAAAGGTGGAGGCTGGCAAGGTCTCTCAAGAGGGGGATAACGGGGAAACCCCGGAGCCAAGGACCAACACGAATCCAAAGCAATGAAAGAGCACGTTCGCTCTTACCTCCATTATCTTGAGCTTGAGAAAAATGCCTCTCCCAACACCATTGTCTCGTATAAGCTCGACATTCAGCGCTACCTTGATTTCCTTGAGGGATTCGCAATCCACGTGCCCGAAAAAATCGGGGAGCGGCGTGTATCGGAGTTTCTTGCCACGCTGTTCGATCGGGGTTTGACTCCGCGCACAATCGCCCGGAATCTCTCCTCCATCAAAATGTTTCACAGGTTCCTGGTTGGCGAGGGGATTACGACCAACGATCCCACGCAGAATATTGACACGCCGAAACTTTCAAAAACGCTTCCCGAAGTCCTGAGCCAGGACGAGATGGAAACGATCCTCAGACAACCGAATACAGTGGAGAAGCTCGGCATACGGGATAAGGCGATACTGGAGACGATGTACGCGACCGGAATGCGCGTTTCCGAGCTCATCATGCTAACGCAATCGGGCGTCCGCCGGGATGAAGGGATCGTGATGGTCTTCGGGAAAGGTTCGAAGGAACGTTTTGTCCCGATCGGCAGTTCGGCGCTTGAGTGGATTCAGAAATATTGCAGAGAGGTGCGCCCGGGGCTTTCCGTACTTGGGAAGGGGAAGGACGTGATGTTCCTGAACGCGCGCGGCAAGCCGATGAGCAGGATGGCGATCTGGAACATCGTGCGAGTGTATACGCGGAAATCCGGAATCAGAAAAGAGGTGCATCCGCACACGATCCGGCATTCGTTCGCAACTCATTTGCTTGAAGGGGGCGCCGATCTTCGCTCGGTGCAGGAAATGCTCGGACATGTAGACATCTCCACCACGCAAATCTACACTCATATCGACCGCGAGTATCTAAAGGAGGTTCACAGGACGTTTCATCCGAGGGGCTAAATGGGTTTTTCCTTTTCCCAAATCTTTCCTATATTAAAGACTCGATATGACATACACTCTCACTAATCTTCGCCGCGAGATCGTCGGTCTCGACACCATGATACCTCTCCTCGATGGCTCGGAGCGCCGTTATGTATTTCTCGACAACGCCGCGAGCACGCCGACCTTTCGCGGCGTGCTGAAGAGTGTCGGGGAATTCATGCCGTGGTACTCGGGAGTCCATCGCGGCATGGGCTTCAAAGCACTGGTCGCGACGGATGTCTACGATGAGACGCATCGTATTGCAGGGGAATTTGTCGGCGCCGATCTCACAAAGAATGTCGTTGTGTTCGGTAAGAATACGACCGAATCAATCAACCAGCTGGCAAAGCATTTTCATTTTGGTCCGGATGACATCGTTATTTCCACGATCATGGAACACCACTCGAACGATCTTCCGTGGCGAAAACATGCTCACGTCATTCATATCGGCATCCTGCCGGATGGGTCCGTCGATCTCCGGGAGCTCAACGATACGCTGAAGAAACACGCCGGCAAGGTCAGGCTCGTTGCCGTGAGCGGTGCGTCCAATGTTACCGGTATTTGCAACCCGATCCACGAGATCGCCGAGTGGACGCACGATATCAGTGCGAAAATATTCGTCGATGCCGCACAGCTCGTTGCGCATCGCCCCGTGAACGTACTGCCGAACGACCATCGCAGGCATATAGATTTCATCGCATATTCGGCGCACAAATTGTATGCGCCGTTTGGAGTCGGCGTCCTCGTAGGACCCGCGGAATTTTTTGCCGTGGGAGAGCCGGATTTTGTGGGAGGAGGGACGGTTTCCTACGTCGGGCTCGAAGAGGTCGAATGGGGAAGCTTGCCGCAAAAAGAAGAAGCAGGCAGCCCGAACGTGGCCGGCGCCGTTGCGCTTGCGCAGGCAATTTCAATCCTGACTTCGGTTGGTATGCAGGCAATTGCCGGACATGAACAGCGGCTCCTCGAGTATGCGATCGCGAAAATGAAGAAACTCCCGGGCGTGCAGCTCTACGGACCCACTGAAGATGTGTCGAAGAAAGTCGGCGTCATTCCTTTCAACGTCGACGGCATGGATCATGCGCTTGTTGCGACCATCTTGAGCACCGAGGGGGGCATCGGCGTCAGGAACGGTAACTTTTGTGCGCAGCCGTACATGCGAAAACTCCTGAATGTATCGCCGGAGGAAGAAAAACTGAAACGTGCCGCCCGATGCGATAATCCCATTCTGCCGGGCATGGTTCGCGCAAGTCTCGGCTGCTATAATAACGAAGACGATATTGATGTGTTCCTCGACATGCTGGGCCGCATCCTCCGCAAAGAATATCGCGGACAGTATTCAATCCATCCTGTTACGGGCTTGTACACTGCCAAAGGCTATGGCGTGGATGCACATAACCACTTCCGGCTCCTCGGCAATCATGAGCCTGTTCCGCAGGGCGAGGAAGTCGCATAGGTGAGCGTAGAGCGAACCGCGGACAGTACGCCAGGCGCGAACATCGAACATCGAGCATCCAACTTCCAGCACGCCCACATCCTCCCAATTCTTCCTTTTTCATAAGACCGTACAATGCCCCGACGGATAGTCATTTTAGCTGAAGGCAAATTCAGTCCACTCGAATCCAAAACGGCAAATCAGGCGATCCGTTATATCCCAAATGAAGTTATCGGGGTAGTGGATAGCCGGACGGCGGGCAAGAGTGCGCAGGATGTGATCGGCTACGGAGGAAAAATTCCAGTCTTCCCGGATCTAACCGCCTCGCTACCAAGGAAGCCCGACACGCTGCTCATCGGAATTGCACCGCCCGGCGGACGTTTGCCGGACTCCTGGCGTACAATCGTCCTCCAGGCAATCAAATCCGGGTTGAACGTCATCAGCGGTCTGCACACGATTCTCGGTGACGATTCGGAATTCGCAACCAGTGCGGCGGCTCAAAACGTGAGAATCACAGATTTGCGGAAAATCGATCCTGAATATGAGGTGGTTTCGAAAGGATGCTGGAAGCAACGAAGAGCAAAGACGATATTGACGGTCGGCACCGATTGTAACGTCGGCAAGATGACTGCTTCGCTCGAACTCCACCGCGAATTTTGCCGGCGGGGATTATCTTCTGACTTCGTCGCGACGGGCCAAACGGGTATATTGCTCTCGGGCAGCGGTGTATGCGTAGATTCCATCATCAGCGATTATGTTGCGGGCTCCATCGAGCGTGAGGTGGAGAAGTCGACGGCTGCCGGTGCGGCTTACATTCACGTCGAAGGACAGGGTTCGTTAACCCATCAGGGATATTCCGCAGTCACACTTGGCTTGTTGCACGGTGTCATGCCCGATGCAATGATCATGGTGCACCATGCTGCGCGTCACGTCGACGACTATGGTTTCCCCATCGACGACGTCAAAGACAAAATCGGACTTCACGAGGCGATGATGGAACCCTTCAAGGAATCAAGAGTCATCGGGATCGCCATCAATACCGTCAAGCTGAGCGCACGTGAAGCGGAAATCGCACAACGGGATTTAGAACTTCAGACTGGGTTGCCCGTCGCAGACGTCCTCACACCCGAACGTTCGAGGCTTGCAGACGCTCTGTTGAGTTACCTGCAGAAATAAATGGAAGAATTTCAATTCAGGCAGAACGAGCTCTGGTGTGAGCAGGTAAATCTCAACCACCTTGCAGCAGAGTGTGGTACTCCGCTGTATGTCTACAGCAAACGTTCCATCGTCGATCATTGCCGCCACGTGGAGAGGGCGTTTGGGACAATCGACCATCTCTCCTGTTATGCGGTCAAGGCAAACGCCAACATCGCGGTGCTTCGGTTGCTGGCGGGCGAGGGCATCGGTGCGGATGCCGGATCCATCGGCGAAATGCGCATCGCAATCGAGGCGGGCTTTTCGCCGGAGAAGATTACCTTTAGCGGCGTGGGGAAGCGCGATGATGAGATAGAGTACGCGTTGAAGAAAGGCATCATGGCGCTGAACGTTGAATCTTCCGAAGAGATCGACGTCATCGATGCCATCGCATCGAGGTTGAAGTCGAGGGCGAAAATTTTCCTTCGTCTTAACTTCGACATCGAGTCGGGTACCCATCCGTACATCACAACCGGACGAAAGCAGAACAAATTTGGAATCGAGCTGGACTCTGCCGCAGAGGCGTTGCGTCGTGCGCGCTCATTTTCAAATGTTGAAGTTATCGGCATTCACACACACCTCGGGTCTCAAATCACGCGTGTGGATGCCTTTATTGCAGCCGCGACGGCAATGGTGAAAGTTATTCGTGAGTTGCGAGCTGACGGCATGCCAATTTCACAACTAAACTTCGGCGGGGGTTTCGGTGTCCAATACCGGGATTACATTACTCATCCCGGGCTTCCGGCTGAAATCGAGCATTCGGAGTCCGGGGTAACCACGGTGAAAATGCTCCAGGCGGTCCTGCCGGTTCTGGCAGGGGCAAACTGCAGGATTTTAATCCAGCCCGGAAGGTCCATTGTCGCGCATGCTGGAATCTTGATGACAAAAGTGTTATATATCAAGGACACGAAATCAAAGAGGTTTGTGATCGTGGATGCCGGGATGAACGACCTGATTCGCCCGAGCCTTTATCAGTCGTATCATCAGATTGTTCCGCTTTGCCTGAAAGGTCGCCCGCACGGTGTGGTGGATATTGTCGGACCGTTGTGCGAATCGGGAGATTTTTTTGCGCTCGACCGGATGTTGCCTGCCGTGGAGCGAAGCGAGTATCTGGGAGTCCTGTGCACGGGGGCGTACGGTTACGTGTTGTCGTCGAATTACAACGGCAGACCGCGGCCCGCAGAAATGTTGGTTGACGGCGATCAATTCGGCGTGATCAGAAAGCCCGAGACGATAAGTGACTTGTATTGACACAATCGAATAATGAGTAAATGAGCCAATGAAAAAATTCACCCTCGCTGTTGTTGGCGCAACAGGACTCGTAGGAAGAAAAATGATAGAGGTGCTCGAGGAGAGAAACTTTCCGGTGGGAGAGCTTCGCCCGCTTGCCTCGGCGAGATCGCTTGGCAAGAAGTTGAAATTTCACGGGAGGGAGATTGAGGTCGAGGAATTGAAGCCGGAGAGTTTTGAAGGGGTCGATATCGCGCTCTTCTCAGCCGGGGCGAGCGTCAGCAAGGCATTTGCCCCTCACGCCGTGAAGGCAGGAACGCTCGTTATTGACAATAGCAGCGCATTTCGTATGGATAATGACGTCCCGCTGGTTGTGCCTGAGGTAAATCCGGGGGACATTCGCAATCACGCGGGAATTATTGCCAATCCAAATTGTTCTACCATACAAATGGTCGTGGCCCTGAAGCCGCTGCACGACAGGTGGAAGATCAGGCGGATTGTCGTCTCGACGTATCAATCGGTGACAGGGGCGGGAAAGCCCGCGGTGACCCAGCTTGAGGCGGAGATGGCGAAAGAGAAGAACCCGCCGCGAAAATTTCCGCACCAGATCGCCTACAACGTCCTGCCGCACATCGACGTCTTCTCCGACGATGGCTATACCAAGGAAGAGAAGAAAATGATGAACGAGACCCGCAAAATCATGGGTGACGAATCGATTTTGCTTACGGCGACATGCGTCCGTGTCCCGGTGTTCGGCGGTCACAGCGAATCCGTGAATATCGAATTCGAGCGGCCGCTGGCGTTGGAAGAAGTCATGGAAACTCTCCGCCAGGCTCCCGGTGTTTGTGTTCAAGACGACGTCAAGCAGAATATCTACCCGATGCCGATCTGGTCGCACGAGAGGGATGAAGTATTTGTCGGGCGAATTCGCCGCGATACGACGATCCCGAACGGTCTAAACCTATGGATCGTGTCCGATAATCTCCGCAAAGGTGCGGCAACAAACGCAGTGCAGATAGCGGAGGAATGGGTGAAACAGTTCAATAGTAAGAAGTAAAAAGTAAAAAGTAAGGCGCCAATACCTGAAACCTGAATCAAGAATCTTGAAACTACGAACTTATAACTTATAACTTATAACGAATAACTAATAACCAATAACCAATAACCGCTTACAACCGAAAGGATCACCTATGAAACACCTCGTTGCTTTGCTCCTGCTATGTTCCGTCGCCGCGTATGCCGGCGAAATGAAGTCGGTCAAGATCGGTGAAGAAGCTCCGGCCTTCGCGCTCAAGAATTACGACGGCAAGGAGTTCGGCCTGAAGCAATTGCTGAAGGAGAACAAGTACACCGTCGTCATGTTCATCTCTACGGAATGCCCGGTCTCGAACGCGTACAATGAGCGCATGGTGAAGCTCAACGAGACGTTCGGGAAGAAAGGCATCGCCTTCGTCGGTATCAACGCGAACAAGGCTGAAGACGTCAAGATGATCGCCTCTCACTCCAAGGATCACGGCTTCAAATTCCCCGTCTTGAAGGACGAGAAGAATAAGATCGCCGATCTTTACGGCGCGCTGGTGACTCCCGAAGCGTACGTTATTAACCCGGAAGGGAAAGTAGTGTACCATGGCCGCATCGACGACAGCCAGAAGATTGCCAAAGTCACGTCGAACGACCTCTCCGATGCACTCGAGAAGCTGCTTGCAGGTAAAGCGCCGGCCACGGCAGAATCGAAGGCGTTTGGCTGCACGATCAAGCGCATAAACTCGTAATGATAAAGGTTCTCTCTCTTGCCCTTCTGCTCTGCCTTGTGCAGGTTTACCCGCCGATGGGGCGGGGACAGGGGCAAGGGAAGGGCACCGCGCTTCCACCGGTGCAGAAGGTGTCGTACGCCGAGTTGAAAGCGATTATGCGACGCGATTCGGGCAACGTCATTCTTGTGAACGCCTGGGCGACTTGGTGCAAGCCGTGCAGGGAGGAGATGCCTGCGCTCGTTCGCCTAAAGCAGAACCTCCGGAAGAAAAACTTCACGCTTATCATCCTGTCAGCTGACGAAACCGACATCTTGGAAAGCGACGTGCGTCCGATGCTGAAGCAACTGGGCGTCGGCTTTCAATCGTACATTATGAATGACAAGCCGGAAACATTTATGTCGGCGATGAACCCCGAGTCAAACGCTGCATTTGCATTACCGACGACGTACGTTCATAATACGCAGGGGAAGCTTGTCGACATGATGGTTGGCGATAAGACGTACAAGGTATTCAGGGATGCGGTGACAAAGTTAATGAGAAATTAGCCTCACGAGTGACCTGATGAGGTTGGTTACCTCCAAACCTCCTTAACGCTGAATTTCAATTCGGTGAAGTAGGGGGAATAAACTTCCTTTGAGCCTGAAAATTTCCCTACGAGCGCAAATCCCTTTTTGATTGTCGATGATGTGCAGTCGCTTTTCCGCGATAAACAGAATATCGGGTTGGACGACGGTTTCATCATCAAAATAGACGTCGAATGGAGCAGAGTAGATTTCACTGAGTTGGCGTTTTACAACGTAGTCCGCAAGAATGCGAATCAGGTTAACGTGCGCTTTCTGGTGCGCACGATTCGGCGCACGTGTCATAATAAGCTCTCCCTCAAACACTTCGTACTGATGGCCGTCATTCGGGCTTGACAGCAAGTCCTCGTAGGTATATTTAACTTCGACGTTCATACTCTAAAGTTACTCATTCGGGGATTCAGCATTAATCCATGATCAGTTCTGCCGCCAGTTGCCAAAATAATCTTGGCATTCGCTGCTTTGTGTTAGGTATTGACCGGTTGCCAATAGTTAGATAAATTTCTTAAATTTTCCATCTGCCATTTCACTGCAACCTCGACCTCATAGACCGAGTCTGTCTCCTCGTGAGGGACCATTTCTGAGTACGTTCGAATCGCGTCTCGGATCCTTTCCATAACATCTTCAAGCGAATCGCCTTGGCTGTGACAACCGTTTAGGAGGGGCAATGAACGTCGTGGCCGTATTCGCCCTTATGAACTACGACGGGAAAATTCATTGAGGTACAGGTATTGGATCGCCGTGTTTGAGAGCCGATGCCAGCCATGCTTTCTGAGCTTCGCGTAAATTCTTGATCGCTTCATCAGGAGTCGAGCCATCACTTTGACATCCTTTCAGAAGTGGAATGGTCGCGAAGTATCCACCACCATCCTTTTTCGACAAAGGAATAAGCTCGATTTTGTATGGTAGTTGTATAAGTATTCTCAGACTTCTACCGTTGCGTCCGTGATTATTGTTATCACGTTTCCTCAGTTTACTTTTCACTTTTTTCATTCTTGCTCCTTCATAAACTTTCTCACTTAAACGGCCTTTATTTTCTTATCGTGCACCGGCACAACATATTTCTTCCCCGTCCAATTCCTGAACACATGATGGCTTCCAGTAATATGATCGAGAGAGAATCCAAAATAGTCGGCGACAAGTTTGAAGTCGTTTAACGATACAGGAGAATGAGCTTTCTTCATCCTCTCGACAAATTTCATAATATCCATCGGAAAAATATAAATAAAAAATCGCTCAATGCAAACGTTTTTGTAAAACTACTCTTGCCCAGGGGTCTTTGAAAAGACAGCCGGATTCTTTATTTTACCTATTCTATGAAGAAACCATTCCGGGAACGCATCAAAGAAGGACCCATCGTTTGCGACGGCGCCATGGGCACGCTCCTCGATCTCTATGAATACGAGGAGCTCCCCCACGAGATCCAGAACATCAAGAATCCGGATATCGTCGAGAGAGTCCATCGCGAATACATCGCCGCCGGCTCCGAGATCATCGAGTCGAACACTTTCTCCGCCAACCGGCTGCGGCTCTCCCAGTTTCATCTTCAAGATAAGCTCCACGAAATCAACCGGAAAGGCGTGGAAATTGCCCATCGTGCTGCAGGCGATGAAGTTTACGTCGCCGGTTCGATCGGTCCTACGGGCATGCTTCTCGAACCCATCGGTAAGATAAAGCGTCAGCAGGCAAAAGACGGATTCAAGGAACAAGCCGAAATTCTCCTCGAGGCTGGCGTCGACCTGATCATGCTCGAGACGTTCGTTAGTGTGCAGGAGCTCGACGAGGCGCTCTCGGCTGTCAAGGAGCTCACCGACCTCCCTATCGTGGCACAGAAGGCGTTTGCAGAAGATGGCGCCATTCTCAGCGGCAACTTTCCGATTGAGGTCATCACACATCTCATCGACCAGGGGGCAGACCTGGTCGGGGCGAACTGTACCGTCGGACCACAGAGAATGTTCAGCATCATTCGAAATATCCACAAGGACGGTGTTGTCCTTGCCGCCCAGCCTGCCGCGGGAATCCCCACCCTGCTCAATGGAAGGTCGATCTACCATACTACACCCGACTATCTCGCGGCGTACGCGAAGGAGCTGGTCGAATCGGGAGTGACCCTTGTCGGTGCGTGCTGCGGTTCCACACCGGCGCACATCCGCGCAATTGCCGCGGCCGTGAAGGGAATGAAAGTCGGAAAGCCCGCCCCGAAAATCGAGGTAAAAAAAGACCGGTCGCTTGACCATCTCGAGCCGCAATATTACGTCGACACGTCGCGCTGGTCGAAGTTCGCCCGTAATGTGGGCAAGAAATTCATGACGACCGTGGAGCTTGATATTCCCCGCGGGCTCGACATGACCATCGTTCTCGAAGGAGCGCAGTTCTGTTACGAGCGGAAGATTGATGCCGTCAACATTACGGAAGGCGCCCGGGCGCGGCTGAGGATGAGCTCGATCGCCATCTCGGCCATGATCCAGCAGCGTGTCGGCATAGAGGCGATGTGTCATCGGGCGACACGCGACCATAATCTCATCGGACTGCAAGGCGAGCTGCTCGGCGCCTATGCGCTCGGCTTGAGAAACATCCTCTGCATCACCGGCGATCCTGCCGGCATCGGTGATTATCCTCACGCGCATTCCGTCTTCGATGTAGATGCCGTCGGATTGATACGCGCTGTGAATGCGATGAATCACGGCACCGACATCATGGGCAACTCCATCGGGAGTCCGACCTCGTTTTACATCGCCTGCGCGGCGAATCCCAGCGCGGATAACCTCGACGCCGAAATCGACAAGATGGAGAAAAAAGTCGAGGCCGGCGCGAATATTTTTTTCACGCAGCCGGTGTTCGAGATGAACACACTTGAAACGTTTCTCAAACGCATCGATCATTTGAAGACGCCGATCATGCTCGGCATCATTCCGCTTCGCAGCTACAAACATGCCGATTTTCTGCATAATGAAATCCCCGGCATGCGCATCCCGGAAAAATTCCGGGAGATGATTCGCGGCGCCGGCGCCGACGCCGGAAAAGTGGGAGTGAAACTTGCGAGGGACTTTATCAAGGAAGCCAAACCGTGTGTCGCAGGTGTCTACATGATGCCGCCGTTTCAGAAGTACCATATTATCGACGAGCTGTTGAGTGTGGTTTAAACAATTCAAAATGCAAAATGCAAAATGAAAAGTTGAAGCACTCTGAAAATCCCAAGCGTGTCACCCTGAGGTTGCCTAGTTGACTTTGTCACCAATCTTCACGTTCTTTGACATTATTTCATGCCGCGCGAGCTGTAGCAGTCAACTCCGTGTGATGCCTCCAAGTGCTCGTCCCTGAGGTTTGCTTCGTTGGTTGTGCATCGTCA
>DASYTP010000360.1:0-4678 GCA_036002145.1 Bacteroidota bacterium
CCCTGGATAATTTATCGTGCCGGTGTTTATCCAAACGAGTGGAAGGTACTCGCCCGTGCGGTTAAGATCGAACGCAAGCGAATCGTACCCGCGAGCGACCTCTCTCCAATTACGCATCAGGTACGGCGAAGGGAGGTTGGGCATCTGGTCGATTCGGGGGATGGCGACCTGCTGAGCCCCCGCAGAAGTCCAAGGAAGCGAAAGCCCGACAACCGCGAGGACCCTCACCAAGACCAAATTCCGTATTGCGTTTATAGTATCGCCTCTGGACATTTAGTGTAAAGAAGACATGTAATGCGGAACGGTCAGATCAAGGCCTTTCTGATGCTCGGCCCGGGTTATAGGCCGCTCCGATGGAGCTACCGGATCGTTTTGTCTGTAGAATTCTACAAACAGGTCGCCCCCATCGGGGCTCCTTCTACAATGGATTGAATTGATAAGTCCCGTAGGGACATCCTATTTGTAGTTGTCCGAGAAAACAATATTTTCAAGCTCCGTCAGGAGCGACCTGGCTCTAGGGGTCTGTAACATCTGTAAATGAAATTTATCACTGTTTTTCGATTTGCGTCCTGAATCTCTGACTTTTCTCACCCTCAAAGAGTCGTAAGTAAGGTTTCAGAACATCAAGTGCGAGAGTCACTTCATCTCCATCCGCATTCCTGTGGACCGTGTAACGGTATCGCTGCGTGCTCCCGGCGTACGCTTTCCGAAAGAAAACATACTTCATCGCCCCCGGATAATGCTCCAGCTCCACTAACGTCATCAAAGCTTCGATAGTTGACTCCGCCCCTGAGTTCCTGTTCAAGCTCGTTGAATCGCGGATTCCATCATAGCACCTTCCGGAGAGAACATCATACATCCTCTGGTTAAGAACATTATTACCTATTAGCCAGGCAGCAGAAAGTCCGGCCATCTTCAAGTAAAGTCTATCTCCGGTTGCATCATAGAACCGAAGCAGACCGACAACCATGGGGCGAACTCCATACGCTATCTGCTCGAAGAGCAGGAGTTTTGAGCTATCGGCGACATCCATCTCCTTGAGGAATCCGTCAATCAGCAGTCTGCCATAGAAGCCACGGGCTTCATCCCCCGCAGACCGGAGCATCCTCCGATCACGGAGGAGCATGCCCGCGGCGGCGAGCGCTTGTGTTTGCCCATTTCCCCACATATGCCACATGGTCTCCCAGGATCGATGTAATCCGAAGGGAAACTTTTTCATATTTCCATCCTGCATCATCATCAACGCTTCTGAGAACCTTTGAATGTATAATCGAACCCGACGATCTTGGGTTGCCCGGTAGTAATCGGTGAGTCCAAGGAGAAGTTCCGAAGATACGTCAGCGCCGGATTCATAAAAAATCCATTGTGGAATCCGGTACTTGCCGACATTTCGATGCTTGCCGAATTGCATAAGGAGGGTGTCGATATGGGGGAAGGTAAGCTCTACACCAATGCGCAAACGCTCTGCAAAGATCGGGTCGGTTCGCCTCAAAACGCGATATCCAGTGGACATCGCCCAGACAGCCCGGGCCCCCCACCATCCGAATGACTTAAAGCTTGTTTTCCCTGCACCGTTGATGGAATGATCTTTGAAAATGAAATTGTAAAACATTCCATCAGGCGTCTCCATTTTCATTACAAACGCAAGAAGCGATTTCGCTTCTGTCTTACTCTTCGCAATACCGGTCAGCTCGTAATGCCGGAGGTACAATACAGCCGCACGAGCGGCATCATCGACGCATGCAATTCCTTCCGGACCAGATTCTTTCGCATCAACCCATTCATACGTCGGATAATTGGCGTACACGTGAATGATGCTGACAGTATCACCGGCAAGCTCAATTCTTTCTGTAAGGTGCTCGAGGTGCGCGAAATTGATGAGCGATCCGGGTTGAGCCTGTGTTCCCAATCTGCAGAACGCCAGCACGACAACGGCAAGCGGAATGTGAAGTAGCATACGACGCGGTTTCATCTCGTCGGCCTGCGTGTACTCATGAAATGTCTGACTTTTGCAAGACCGGGAAGCGCCGGAAAGACACCATTTTTCATCGCGGTCAAGGCACCTACTGCGTTTGCAAAGCGGCATATCCTGATCAATTCGTCCCGTGAAAGAGACCGCAGTATCCCGGGATAACCCGCCAGGCCGTATAAAAGTCCTGCCAGGAATGCGTCGCCGCACCCCGTAGTGTCCACGACTTTCACATCGAAACCCGGAACGTTTGCCGTCGTGGACTCTGTCCGGAAATAACAACCGGATGCGCCCAACGTGACGACAACGATTTCAGGCCCGACCTGCTTAAGCTTGCTTGCTGCGGCGGAGAGACTCTTCATCCCCGAGAGAAATAATGCCTCCTCTTCATTGAGCCGAAGGATGGTGCATCGCCGGATCAACTCCAAATGCAATTCCTTCGCCAATCTCCTTGATTTCCACAGTGAAAGTCGCAGATTTGGATCGAAAGAAATGCAAACCTCCTTCTTCCGGAGTATTTCCGCGAGCTGTAGGACTGTGGATCGCGCCGGTTCGTCCAGGAGAAGAAATGAACTGAGGTGGACGATCCGTGAGGAGGAAATCCGGCCCAGGCGGACGTCGCGGATGGTCAGGCGAGCATCAGCAGGCTGTCGCTCCCAGAACTCAAAAAAGCGTTCTCCCGATCGACGAAGCGCCACGAAGGCGAGGCGTGTTTTATGCTGAGGATGGTGTCGTAGACCCGCAATGTCCACCTTGGCGTTCTTCAATTCACGATGAAGAAAGTCACCGAACGAGTCCCTGCCGACCCATCCGACGAACGCCGAGCGAGCGCCGAGCTTCGCGACCCCGACCGCGACGTTCGCCGCCGCCCCGCCGGCAGATTTGAGAAACTCAGATGCCCCAACCAGAGTCGTTCCGGTTTGCATCGAGACAAAGTCGACAAGCGCTTCCCCAACACACGTCACATCGGCAGTTTGCTTCATGGGTTCGGCGTGATAATACTCTTGATTGTGAGTCCTTCTTTCTGGTAACGCAACGCTTCGTCGATGCCTGCGAGTGGGAAACGGTGAATGAGGAAATCTTCTATCCTGACTTTCCCTTCATTGAGAAGGGCTATCGCACGATCGAATGTGTGGGGATTGACATAGGAGCCGGCGATGGTCAATTCCCTCGCATAAACCTGGTACGGCTCCACCGGTATTGACTCACCGATCGCACAGACACCGAAAAACACCACGGTACCACCTCGCCGGGACGCTCGAAGGGCAAGTTGCATTGTTGACGCCTTCCCGGCGCATTCGATGACCACATCAACTCCAACCCGGGTCGTGTCCATGATAGCAGTTATCGGATCTGATTCGACCGGATCGATCAATATCTCCGCGCCCAGCTTCTCAGCGATCGCCCGCTTGTGCGCGAGCGGCTCCACCACGATCGTCCTCGCCGCGCCGGCGACCTTCGCGAGCTGAAGCATAAGGAGTCCGATTGTACCGCCGCCCAGGATGAGAACGGTCGCACCGGCCGGGATGTTCGCCCTGTCGATGCCGTGTACAGCGCAGGAGATCGGTTCGATAAACGCACACTGTTCGGTCGTGAGTCCATCGGGCAACGGATAGAGTTGTGACTCGGGAACGATGCAGTATTCCGCCATGCCGCCGTCGAGGTCGACCCCGAGAGCTCGTAGATTCGCACAGAGGTGCACGAGCCCACGACGACAATAATAGCAGGTGCCGCATGCAATGTTCGGGTCGACTGCAACCCGGTCACCGGGCTTGAGTCCTCGTGTGCTGCTTCCCACATCCTCGATCGATCCTGCATACTCATGCCCGAGGATGACGGGCGGCGTTGAGCGCGATGTGCCTTCAACGATGTGCACGTCGGTTCCGCAAATGCCACATGCCGAGACCCTGACAAGAACCTCCCGCTCACCGAGCCGGCGCAACGGCTTCGACACGACCCGGAGATGATGTGGTTTTTCGTACAATACCGCGTTCACCGTGAACCTCCGCCGACCACGCGGACATGCTGTGCGGCAGCTGCACCTATAAACTGAACCTCATACTCATACATTCCATCGCGACGAGTTTTTGCTTCAACACCCGACAGGCGCGTGCCATCGACGAGGACCTCCTTGATCTCATCCGGACTGGTGAGGAAGGCCAGAACCTTATGCCCCTCGAACGAAAGGAGCTCACATTCCAGGACTCCGTTTTCGCTGGGATGGACGCTTCTCAGGATAGCATTGACCGATTTCAGAGATAGAGATCGGGATCCTTTCAGGTTTACGATTATTCTGTTACCATTGACGGCACTCATCGGCAGCACCGACGTCGGTAGCGTGATACCATCGACCATGAGAGAGAACGGAGTCGCTTCATTCTCGTCAAGGGTAATATGTTTGAGGGTTTCGAAGGCGACGGTGTAGGCGACATTCTTCGCGGTTTTTGGAAGTGAACCATTGAAGGACACATTCCATTCGTTATCCTTCAATCCGAAAAGTGAATAGAGGGTTCTCAAGTAAAACCCACCGGCCCACAGAAATGACGGCTTATCGATCTTTCCATACTCACCGGACAAGGGATCGGCATAGCGATACTCATACATCGCGGGCTGTCCCATCGGACTATTCGCAATCCCATCGACGGTCATAGTCGATCTGACGAAAGCTACAGCATCGTCCACCCTGCCGATCGATCCAAGCGCAAGTGC
>DASYTP010000361.1:0-9910 GCA_036002145.1 Bacteroidota bacterium
AACGATGCCCGCGGCGTCAAGGTTGCTTCGACGAACGCGAGCGTCTTTGCCTACGTTGCCGATGGAAAGAATGGATTGAGGGTGATTCAGCTTACCTCACCAAAAGAGACGCCCGGATACCTGGGATTCAGTCCGAAACCCACGCCGCAATTGGTTGCGACGAAGAAGCTTGGCGGGATCGCACTGGCGATGTCGAAGGGGCTCGACCGAGATCGTGCGGTGGATGAAAGTGGTAACCAGGTGAGTGTATTCGGAAGGCTTGGTTCGCGGCCGTTTACACTTGAGGAGCAGCAGCGGATGTATATAAAAGAGGGGAAGGTGTGGACGGTTAGTGACGATGGGAAAGTGGAGATCTGGAAGTAATCAATCTTTAATAACGCGGATATTGATGTACATCCGTCTAATCTCCGATGCTTGCGTCGCATAATTTTCTTGAAGATGACATTGTCGGTCCCGATGGCATCCTTGTGAGGAAATCTGGTCAGGCTAACCGGGGGGACAATTAAATCCCGTAGGGATGATCTTATGGTAGAATTAATGATGTACGCTCATCCAAGCCCCATCGGGACGACCGTTGATTCAGGATTCAACATATCAAAGGAGAATGAATGACCGAAAATGCTACGGTCGTTCCTACGGAACTTGCTTACGCCAAGCTGTATACGTTCTACCATAAGCTTCGTCCCTTCGGGACTTTCATGGGCGTGGCCTTTACGGGGCAGAACCGCGACCAAGCAGGAAAGCATCAAAATAAACGTGTTTCTGGGAAGCGACACTAGGTTTAAGCGAAACGTGTTTATTGGCCTGGGTGTTTATCAATACAGAGCATGGAGTCCGGTATGAAATGCACATTTGTTTATACGCTCGCATTACTATTGGCAGGGTTGTTAGGAGGATGTTCAACTGAACTTGTGAACGCACCGCAGCTATTCAAAGTGAAAGTTGACAGTTTGCAACACCCATCGAATGTATCGCCCGATGACACCGTCACTATTCGTTTGTTCGGAGTGATAGGTGGGGACGGTTGTCATTGCTTTTCCCATTTTGAGGAAACCCCGCATCCCCTCAGAATCGACCTCATAATCTGGGGAAAGTTCTTTCCTGCAGCTGCTTGCCCGGATGTAATGGTGTACCTCGATGGGAAAGAATTCAAATTTGTCTCTTCCGAAAGGGGCATGATACATATCCGCATTCATCAACCAGATGGTTCAATACTCGCGGACTCTGTCCTGGTGCAGTAGAGCTTAAGGTAACCCGTGGTGCTCGTGTCACGCCGCAGCTGAAATGAATAAACAGCATCCGTGTAGCGCTTCAAAATCCCCGCCCGACTGAAGGAGTTCAGTCGTTCGGGCGGGCCCACTTCGGATGAAGGGGGGATGTTTCCTCTGCTGGTGAAGCCTATCGATCCTCACCTTCCCTCGAGCGAAGATTAAATGCTGGTTGGAATCAAGACTGATGCACTACCGATCTCCAGGTCGCGACGGATGATACAAACAGCTATACTTTCAATATGTAACGCCGGGATTTTGACGGTCTTGATGATAGCACCTTCAGCATCTCAGGTGATGCCGGATTCGACCGCAATCAAGCTCCCATCTGATGCCGAAATTCACAAGATGATCGCCAACCGTGTGGACGTCATCGGTGGACTGGAAGACGGCATCGGTATTGTCGTCGGTATCGTCGGACCGGAAGGCCGAAGAGTTATTTCGTACGGCCATGTCAATCAGGGGGACCCGCGACTTTTGGATGGCGACACCGGTTTTGAAATTGCCTCGGCGACCAAAGTGTTCACGGCACTCCTTCTTGCTGACATGGTCGAGAAGGGTGAGGTTACGCTCGTGGTCCCGGTCGCGAAATATTTGCCCGCCGGCGTCAAGCTCCCCGATCGGAAGGGCCGTTCGATCACGCTCCTGGACCTTGCCACTCATACCTCCGGCTTGCCGTTCATGCCCGCTCTCAACGATTCACTCGCGGTGAAAGATCCCTCGTTGCTCTATCACTTCCTGGCCGGCTACAAGCTGTCGCGCGACATCGGCGCAACGTGGGACTACTCCAACATCGGTTATTGGCTGCTGGGGGAAGCCCTTGCACACCGGTCCGGAATGGACTTTGAGACTTTGTTGACAACGCGCGTCATTGTTCCCCTCAGGCTCACCGGCACCGCCATAACTCCTTCACCGAAGATGAAGGCGAATCTCGCTGTCGGCCATGATGCCGCATTGCGGCCGGCGCCCTATTTCCCCTCTCTTCCGGTATATTCACTCATGCCCGCGGCTGGCGGTCTCGTTTCAACCACAAACGATCTGTTGACATTTCTCTCCGCGGTCATGGGCTACGAGCGATCCCCCTTCGCTCGGGCGATGGCGGCCATGTTGAGCGCGCGCCGTCCGAAACCACATCTTGGGGAAGAACAGGCGCTGGGCTGGATAGTGATTCGTGAGGGGGATGACCAGCTGATATTCCACGACGGCGGATCTCTCGGCTTTGCCAGTTCCGTCGCCTGGGACCCTCAACGGCGTTTAGGAGTTGTCGTACTCTCGAACCAATCGACGGGTGTGAACGACATTGCGCGCCACCTGTTGCGGCCGGACTTCCCGCTCGAACAGCCGACTGCTGCGAAGCGCACCGAGATCGTTCTCGATTCGACGGCACTCCGCGTTTGCGCAGGCCGGTACGAAGCGCTGGGGGAGGGAATTTTCAAAATCGTATTCGAGGGCGACTCCCTGACGTTCCAGGCGCCAACGGATTGGGGGCTGCCAAAATTGCGCCTTCGCCCGGAGAGCCGGCTGGACTTCTTCGCCGCGGAGCTTCCGCTCAGAGTCACGTTTCAGACGGATGGCGACGGTCGTGTGAACGCAATACTCGTTCATCCACCGCGCGGACAACGGGCGAAGCTTGCGAAGAGGGTAAGTCCTGATAGGTGACGGCTCGGCCAGACGATCCAGAAATTCGACCATGACGGCAAGCCACCAACAGTCCCCGAAACCTTGGCAAGCGGTTTACAATAAGGGTCTCTTATCGCACGCTGGAGTAGACGCCGAGACATGGAATTTCTTTCTTGGATTTCATTGCCGAAAACGGAAAACGGATTTGATTCTCCGCATTCGCATATCTTCAAACGCGCCGCCTTACCATCTTGACTTTCTCCCGCCACACCGCTATATTTGACGAAGTCATCACTTGGTGACAAACTGCTCCATACTAATCAAATGCAGTGAAATAATCAACTGCGCCTGAGGCGCACACGCCCGCCCCGAGACGGGTAAATGTCGTCAATCAGCCATTAACTATGATCAGTCGACTCCCGCTCACCAAGGCACGCGTGAACCCTCGTTCGCTCTTGCGACGCGCCCGCTCTCTTCATACAGATCTCCAATAAGCCAGAAGATGGTAAAACGATTTTTTGTCTCCGCGTCGGCCTTTGCTTACTTTCTGATGATAAGTCCAAGCTCGTTCCTCGCCCAATTCACCACCCTCGGCCCCTCCAGCTGCGGCGGCGACAAATCTACATGTCACGCAACGGAGTTTAAGAACCAGGTCGATAAGCATAAGAACTCCCTCGACGACATGACGAGCGATGATGCAAAAAAATATGCCGAGAACTCCGGCGTCGGGGCGGCGAATATCCTTAAAGGTAATTCAAAATGTATGAGTTGCCATGCTACTGCATTAGCGAATAAAGGGGAGGCAGAAGTCGAAGATGGCGTGAGCTGTGAGGGCTGCCATGGCCCCGGAAGCGGATACAGGGATTCGCACAAAGACGTCCCCAAAGATAAGGGAGGATACGACAACGCCGTAAAAGCAGGCATGACCGATCTCAGGAAGCTCGACGTCCGGGCGGAGACCTGCGTTCGCTGTCACCTTACAACCGATCAGAAGATTCTTGCTTCGGGGCACCCTTCCGGTTTGAAGTTCAAGTATGCCAACCAAATGAAGTCCATTGCAAAACACTGGAAGCGGCCCCTTGCAGACAACGATAAAGATCAAAAACCATTTGACGTCGCCGTCAAGGTTCGCGGACCTGTTGCGGAAGTCAGTCCTCCGCCCGCCTCTGCGCGGACGCCGGCGCCTGAAACTAATGAAGAAAACCGGGATCAGGACCCCGGTGTCAAAACCCGTGCGCCCACTGCGTCAAGGCCACAGCCGATTCTCTCGGTGCCGATTCCTTCGAACACTATCACGACGCCTGTTTCTGTAGGTCAGATTGCTCTCGACCCGTTTCCTCAGTTGAGCGACAGCGCATCGGTCGATTCAATCCTCCTCGTGGTCAAGAAACGGTTGGAATTTTTGTATCAGAAAACGAATCCGGCATCGAAAAAATAAAATTCCCCGGCATGGCGAATGAACAGAACATAGGCCTTGGCAAGACGCAAATCAAGCGGCTTGAGCTGTACAAAGACCGTTGGACCTCCTTCGGCGCCAATACCGGGATCGTCGATATTTCAGAAAAACCGACACCTGCGATCCTGAAGAAATATGAGATTTTCCAGGAGTATGATGATAAGTTTCTCGAAAAGATAAGCCCCGATGTTTCCATCGTGAAATGGAAAAAGGAGACGGTTCTTTTTGAAGAAGGGAGTTACATCGACATTGCATTTTTTGTCGTCGATGGCGCCGTCGATGTGTCTCTCCAGAAGCAGCAGCCCCAGGCCAACAATCCCATCTTCGACGTATCGAGGACGGTCGTCCTGGAGATACCCGAGGATTCGGGACGCCGGGCCGCGCCCGATCCGGGCGCCCGGACGGTCTTCCAGTCACAGGTGATGAAACAACCTTCCTCCAACACGCAGATCACGTTTCTCTCCGCGATGGATTTCAATCTTCCGATGGCCGGCGTGATGACGCTTGGCAAGGGAGAGTTTTTCGGTGAAATCGGAGCGCTGAGCGGATGGCCTCAATCTGTCACGGCGCGGACGAAAACGGAGTGCACACTCGTTCAAATTCGAGTGAACGCCCTTCGATTGATGCGGCGGTCGAAAACCCTCAAAGCGCGCCTCGACAAACTCTATAGAGAACGCTCGTTGTTCTCGCAGCTCAAGGCGACGCCCCTCTTTCGCGGGTGCGATGATACGGTCATCCAGGCATTAACGAATAAAGTCGAGCTGATCTCCTGTGAGCCCGATGACGTTATCACGAAAGAGGGAGATCCCGTGGATGCATTCTTTATGGTGCGTTCAGGATTCGTCAAGCTTTCGCAAAAACTTGGAGAAGGTCAAATAGTTGTCTCGTATCTCTCCAAAGGCATGACACTCGGTGAAGCAGAGCTTCTCATCGAAGGAACGTCGGGCTGGGTGTACACTGCGTCATCGAAAGAATATTCCGAGCTCGTCAAGATATCGAAGGAGGATTTTTACGGGGTCACGAAACGGTTCCCCGGCATCGAGAAATCGCTCTGGCAGACCGCGGTGAGTCGGCTGAAAGAATCCGGGTACAGCAAGCGAAATATTCAGCAATCCGAGTTTATCGACACCGCCCTGGAGCAGGGACTCGTTGAAGGCAACAGTATTCTCGTCATTGATCTGAACGTCTGCACACGCTGCGACGATTGCGTAAAAGGATGCGCGAGCACGCATGGCGGCATTCCCCGGTTCGTGCGCGAGGGGGAGAAGTACAAAAACTTTCTCATCACGCGGGCGTGTTACCACTGCGAAGATCCCGTGTGTCTGGTTGGATGCCCCACGGGCGCAATTCGCCGCGCGGCGGTGGGGGACGTAGTGGAAATCGTCGACTCTATTTGCATAGGATGTAAAAGTTGCGCCAATAACTGTCCATACGACGCCATTACGATGTTCGAAACGGGCGCCACGTGGCCCGAGGATATGGTCCCGGAAGGATTGCGCGGAAAGGAAAAGCAGCTTGCGACAAAATGCGATCTCTGTTACAAATCGGAGGAGGGACCCGCCTGTGTTAATAGCTGCCCACATGGCTGCGCGATGCGGATCGGAGATATTGAGGAGTTTAAGGGGTTGATTGCGAAGGAACAGTAATATGTTGCATGTTTGATAAAGTTTGTTCTTCACTGGCAAAATCCGAAATCCTAATATCGAAATCCGAAACAAATTCGAAATATGAATGGCCAAAAAGCGAAACCACTTAGGTGAACGCAGCAGCGAAGCAATATTATGGAAGCATGAAATCTTTCATTAGCCGGCTACTGAAAAAAGCCAAAAGTCTCGAATTGCCACGACCTTCAGGTCGTGGATTCGAATCCGGACAAAGCCAACGGGCTTTAGCCCGCAAGAGCGCGTCCGCGGAATGGGTTTGCACCGGAGGCGCATCCGCCTTCGGCGGAGAAACCCATCTGCATTTTTCTTGGATCTTGTTCCACGAGCTGAAGCTCGTGGCAATTGCCTCGCTTCTCAACAGCCAGTTGGCGCGGTGAAGAAGGTAGAAAATAAATTCGATCTCAATCGCTGGGTGCAAACGCCGGCATGGATACGTGCCTTTGTGATCGCGGTTGGAATCTGTTTAGTGGTGTATCTTGCTAATATGCTCCTCTCGGAAATCAACCCGGGGAATTGGTGGGGCCTGACGTATGGTATCGTTGCGAGCCTTTTGATGGGGGGTGCGGCGCTCCTTGGAATCCGGCGAAGAGCGATGAACCTTGCCGCGAAAACAAACCTCGGAAAATCGCAGACGTGGGTGCAGTTTCACCTCTACGCGGGAACGCTCGCGCTGCTCCTCGTCCTCATGCACAGCGGCTTTCACATTCCGACAGGTGTCATGAATTGGTGGCTTTGGTTTCTGTCGATCTGGGTGACCGTCAGCGGGCTGGTAGGCGTGATCATTCAAAAAATTGTCCCGAGGGTGCTCTCCTCTGCCCTCTCTATCGAGGTCTTATACGACAGGATTCCAGCGCTCGTAGCCCAGATCCAGGAATCTGCGGAACGGCTTGTGGAGACGTGCACAGACCCGGTCAAGGATTTTTACCGGAAAAATGTTGCCGCGGCTCTCGTCTCGCCCCGGTCGCGGGCGATCTACTACGTTGATATCACCGGGGGTATCCAGTCGCGTATCCGCCAGTTCGAATACATACGGCGTGTGTTGTCGACGGAGGAGAAGGAAAAACTGGACAAACTTGAGTCGATGTACAAAACAAAGCTCGAGATCGACGCGCATTACACGCTGCAAAAGGCACTCAGGTGGTGGCTGTATGCGCACGTACCGATTTCGTTCGTGCTGCTTGTACTTATTGTGGTTCACATTTATGCAGTCCTGTATTATTGAGCGGTGATGCTACGCATACATGGAAACAGGTCGCTCCTACGGAGCTTGAATGAGTCGGCTTGCAGGAAAACTACAAACAGGTCGTCCCTACGGGACTTCTGGAGCACATGATTGTACGATGCTCCACTTTAGGCGAGATCTGATTGCGTAGCTCATGAGATACTTCGATCTCTCCGTTTACCACGAGACCTCGACTGAAGTCGGGTCGGGTCGGTCAGGCCTCCGGGACTCCCCTAATCGATCAAAGTACGAGGAGCCCCGTAGGGGCAACCTGTTTGTAGAATCAAACAGAAATAACGAAGCAACAGCTCCATCGGAGCGGCCTATGATTCTGGTTGGGTATTTACGGAATGTTGAAACGTTGTGATGGCACAGCGGGATGAAAATAGGAAAAAAGGTACGTTCAGCGCCATCAGGCTTGCGATAAGCAAGAAGTACGTCTATCCGTTTTCGAGAAAACGGATGATGCTCATCGGGGGTGTGGCTTGCGCTGTGCTGCTGGCGTATGTCGTGTTCAATTCGTTGTTCGCGAAGCAATCGTTCCTTTCGCAGGGGCCGCTGTCGGTGAACCATGCCAACTTCGAATCGGAATGTACCCGGTGCCATGAGTCGTTCAGGGCGGTGGAGAATTCGAAATGTTCGGTGTGTCACGAGAAGGCAAACGATAAACTGGGCACATACACATTCGCCGCGCACTATGTGTACGCGTCCGGCGATCCGCGGCGGGCCGGGTCGTCGGAACATGGCGGCAAAGAAATTCCGTGCGCGTCGTGCCATCCGGAGCATCGCGGGAGAGACATTGAAATCACAGAAGTTCCCGATGTGAAATGCACCGGGTGTCACGAGTATGGCTCATTCAACAAGAGCCACCCGCAGTTCGAATTTGTCCGGAGCCGGATTCCCGACGACTCGACCCTGCTCTTCACGCACATTAAACATGTGAAGGAAGTCCTCAAGAAGATCGCGAACGTGAATATCGAGACCGCTTGTCTCTATTGTCACAAGTCTGAGGGGGAGGGGAAGCATTTCATGCCGGTCAATTTCGATGCGCACTGCGCAGAGTGTCATCAGCCGGTGGGCAACGAAACGCCGGCGCTTACGATACGCGATCCCGGCAACCCTGCGCTCCCCGGCGTTGAGACATTACAGATGATACAAAGCCGGCGTGGGCCGGGAACATTCTGGGCCTACTATACGAATCCGGGTGAATTTACGGTAAGGGCGGGTACAAAGGTAGTGAAATCCCCCGTCTATCATAAAGACCCCTGGGTACTGGAAAACCTGAAGCTCATTCGCCAAACGCTGTACACGGACGTCGGACTCACCGACCTCCTGAAGACTCAGGGTGGCGTGCCTCCAAATCAGGGCGCCCGGCTCTACAAGGAGGCAATTGCCACGCTGCAAGATTACGCAAATGGTCTGCGAGGCAGGCCCGAGCCTGAAGTGCAGGCCGAGCTCGCCCGGATCGATACTCTCATGAGAGAGGTGCAATCGAAACTCGACAATTCATTGTCGGCATTTTCCATCGCAGCTTTTTCAGCGAAGGGAATGATCGATAACCCGGATCTCACCGCGGAACAAAAAAAGGAGTTCGATGATTTTGCGAGGAAGGTTGCCAGGCCGTGCCTGCAGTGCCACGTGGTCGAGCATGCTGCAATTCTCCGCGTGAACGCCGACCAGCGCGTGCTTCGCCGTGCCGAGTTTAACCATCGCGCGCATATCCTCCAGCGTCGATGCCTTGAATGTCATACGGAGATTGCTATCAACCAGGTAATCGCAGAAAAGGATACATCGCGAAGTTTACTCGTCAATGATCGGTCTGCAATCCAAAATGTTCCAATGATCGAGAATTGTTCCGGCTGCCATACGCCGCAGGAGGCGTCGACCCGGTGCATTACGTGCCATCTCATGCATCCGAACGAGGGGAAAAGTGCGAACTTGCAATTGTTTGTCGAGGGGAATTGAGTTTTGAACCACGAAGACACGAAGAGGCACGAAGTAGAAGAGGTTTTGAGGGGTTAGATGAGATTGTGTAGTGGCAGGCCATTGGAAAAGTCTTTGCTTACATATCGAACTCACCCTGTAGTCCCTCTCTTTCCAAGAGAGGGACGTTTAAGCTCTCCAGAAACATCCCCTTCTCATGAAAAGAGAAGGGGACGAGAGGGACGAGGGGATGAGTTCGAGCAGCGCAAAATAGTCTTCCAACATCCTGCCAGTATATTTGTGAATCTTCGTGCCTTTCTGCCTTCGTGGCAATCGTCTTGTTCTTTTTCTGGAGACTGTTAATATGTTTGCCAGACTCTTCTGCAAAACCGGCCAGCTCACCGGTGTAAGCTGCGAAATCAAAGACGAAGTTACGATCGGGAAAGGGACCGGGAATACCCTGCAGCTTGATGCAGCTCCCATATCCACAAAACATGCCCGGATCTTCTTCGACACTAAAGCAAACTCGTACATCATCGAAGATCTCGGCAGTCGAAACGGGACGCGGCTCGACGGGGTGCGGGTGCGGGAGAAAGAAAGATTAGGACAACTGCATATCATCACGTTCGCAGAGAAATATGATTTTATTTTTCAACTCCGTCAGGAAGACGTTAAATCAAGTCCCTCACCGGCCAAGACTTCGGCTCCGGCCCAACCGGTCGTGTCTCCACCCGCCAAGGCACCTGAAAAAATAGAG
>DASYTP010000362.1:0-5449 GCA_036002145.1 Bacteroidota bacterium
AAGTGATTGGAAAGATAGGGAATTGGCGGGATGGTTGCAAAGGGAAAAGCCTTTATTAAGTTTCAGGCTGGGAACAAATCCACTGGAAAAAACTTCGACGGCTTAGGCAGATATGGCAAACTTCAGCGTCTGTGCATCGAGCGCATAAAGAACTTTTTGGATCGAGTCGACTGCTTTAGCTTCAAAATATACCTCTCCGCACTGGGAGCAAACCCACGCCGGGACAGCGTCCATGACCAGATGGTAACCGTTCTTATCAATATCCGTTAAGGAACTGGGCCGACAATCATAGCAACCCGATCGTAAACACCAGCGCCCGGTCATTGTAATCGTTGATCGTGTAAATGTAGTCGAGGTTGAAGATCAACTGGAAGTTATAGGTATGCAGGACTCTGATGCCGCCGTGAGCAATCAACTCAAATCCGTCCGATCTGTTGCCGGATTGCGTGCCACCGAAAAAACCGGTGTGCGAAACCCAGTGAAATCCAACGTTGGCTCCCACATACGGACAGAGATCCTGCCGTGAGAAGAGGTATGAACCGTACAGGTTCATCGCAAATCCCTTACGGGCGCCGATCATCATGCCGGCAGCCCAGTCGTTCAGCTCGTAGTCGAACCGTGCGTCCACAACAAAGGACTGGTCTGAGTTGTCGTATCCGTGCTGCGGATACAGATACCCAAAGGAGAACCCGAAGTTCTTATTGGTGGTTCTGCGAAGCGATTCGGTGGATTCGCTCTGGAGAATTTTTCCCACTTCCGCATTCTTCTCAACCGTCCCTCCGCCGACGACACTCATGGCAATGCGTTTCATCACTGCCTCGAGGTCTTCCACGCTTGAGGCAGTTACCTGATCGATGAGGACTTCACGGTTCGAAGGGACGTCGACGAGGAAATACTGAACGATGATCTTCTCGCCGAGCGCCGACAACCGGCACCCGAGCACACGGGAGGCATTCAGCTTTTTTCCCAGGACGAGCGCACACTCGCTCTCCGTGCATGCCGCTCCTTCGAGTGCATCCTTCGTGCGTTTTAGCGAGACGATGTCCATCGAGCTGAGCTTGCTGATCTCGGTCCGCAGGATCGACTCAGCGGTCTGTAGGTAGACCGAGTCGATGCCGTTCGCGTAGAGCGGCATAATCGCGATGCGTGAAGATGACGCATCCTGTCCGTCGAGCTCGACGACGCCAACGCAGCTGAGCATCAAAAGCAATGTGTATATTCCGAAATTCTTCATTCTACCTGGCATAAAAATCCCAAAAGAATGGAGAGTTCTTGAATATTTCAACCCCGATGTATTTGAAATTGTCCTTCCATGTTGAATTTGTCATCCCGAGCATGAGCATTGAACTATGCTTGCCGAGGCCGTAGGTGATTGCCTGATTCTCCTTGTAATCCCAGATGACGTAGAAGAAATTTGAGCCGAGGTACTCCGAAGAGCGTCCATTCTCGAAATGCCCCGGTTCCTGGAATGATCCGTACGGCGTACTGACGGTGTTTCCGGGAACGAACCTCGCGGGCCCGGGCTCAGTCAGGTTCCGCCCGAACTCGATGGTGTTGATACACAGGGCGATATCGGGCGTGATGTGATGAGATTCCAGCATCGCTTTTCGGGGGACGTAGAATGTGTCGACCGTTGTGTCTTTTCTCACTCTGGCGATCACCTGAAAGAATTGTGATGTATCCTTCCGGCTGGGGAAAAGAGATGCGGGGAATTGCGTATCGATCACGTGGACCCTCTTCAGCGACTTCAATGATGCTTTCAGAATTGTCTTGTAGACCTCATCCTGTAAGATCATCTCAGGCTTTCGCTTATCATCGTCGAAGTCGTCTTCCACGTCGTCCTTGTTCAGGACAGTGATGCCGTCATCGGGAATCGGGAGAATGGTCAGATCGCGCTTCGAGAGATCCTTATCCTTGTAATTTGTATTTTGAACAACCTCCGGAGCGGCGCATCCGGTGAGGAGGAGTATGGCGAATACAAGATCGAATTGTTTCATATTCTAGGGAGTGGTGACGTACGAGTAGGTATAGGGAGTTTTCAAGTTCACACCCTTCGCCGAACGGATCGTCGTGTTGAACACCATTTGAAATTCGGTACCCGGAAGGACGTTAGAGAAGCCTATGTAGACATACCGGTACAGACCTCGCCAATCTGTTTGCATTGACAGCGTATAAGGACCGGATGGCGTCACAGCGATAGATGATCGAACGGTTGAGGTATCCACGGGACTGTTGAAACCAAATTGAAATGTGTAGTAATTTCCGCCGGAGGATATACCATACGAGCGTACCCTGAATGGCGCCGTCGTGAACGACAGCTGAGTGGGTGTTCCAATGACAAGTCCATTTGCGTCCATTGCATCAGGAGCAATCGAGACCGTGTACTTTGTATCATACAACAACGTGTCTGCAATGCGGAAGTAGGCTGTCGACGTATCGCCATAGTAGTAGCCATACGTCAACGGCCACCACGTTCCGCCGATCGGAGGCGAAATGGAAATTTTCCCAAAGATTGTCGTATCGAGCTTGCTGTTAAACCTGATCGTAACGCCGGATGTATTCTCCGGATCGAGCTCATCACCAATCGGGAAAGCATAGTACACGCGAAACTTAGGCTCGGGGAGGAATGAGAAAACATGCCGTGTACCAAGTTTATTGCCGTGAACATCAGTCAGGGTCGAATCAACGGTAACTGTGTAAACCCTGTTCGCGAGGTAGGATGCAGATCCCTGGAAGATGAGTATACTGCGCAAGAGGGGATCCTTATAAGTACCGCTTGAGTAACTGTAATCAGACAACTGCAATCCGTTAAATCCATTACTACTCTCCAGCGTTATCATTCCCGGTTTAATTGCAAGTACATTAATAAGTTTATTGAACTGAATTGTGATTCGAGGGATCGGTCCATATGAGTAGTATGGAAGGTAATCTTCAAACGGACCGACCGCTCCATCCGCCGGATTCGTAAATATTACCCTCGGCATTACGTTTGGATTGGCAAGCGAATCGCTGAGATAATAGATGTTAGTGATTTCAGCCGGTGTTTCCTTGCAACCATTCAGGGCCACGATAAGGAGAAACACTGCCGTGCCCCAACAATGGAATCGCGCCGCACGGACGCCTTGTTGAGGTCCGCCTGCCGAAATAGAACGGCATAATGTTCGAATGAAAGACGCATGAATGTTTGGCATAATAACGCGACACCTCCGGAATTTGTGGAGTGAAATCAGGAAAAATGCATTGAAAGCCTCGAGGAATGATAATCTTTGTCTTTTTGAAGGTAACCAATACACGATTCTTTGTCAAGGGGTTTTAACGGGAGACTTCGGATTTGAGATTTGACGTTTTTTAGGGTATATTTCCCGCGAGAGTTTGCGGGTTTGGACTTTTTTCGAACAAATTACGGAGATCAGTATGCAACGGCACCACATCAAGGTTTTTCTTATTCCTCTCCTCTATTATAGTCTGGCATCGCTGCCGGCCACGGCACAGGACAACCTCCGCAATCAGCTATTCGGCGAAGTGGACCAGGTGCTGGCCCAGGCGAAAGAGAAGAAGGCCGATCTCTATTCACCGACAAATTTCGAGACCGGAATGCGATACTACATGGATGCATCGGGATACTTCACGCGGGGCCGCAGCCTCGAAGACATTCGCGACCGGGTGAAGAACGCCGCTGCATATTTTGCGAAGGCGCTCGATCTCACCAAGGTTGCGGAAGTGACGTTCAGTGCAACGATGGCCGCGCGCACCGACGCCGGCAGCGCCGGCGGCCCGAAATTTTCCCCGGAACTCTGGGCAAAGGCGGAGGCAAAATTCCGGCGCGCTACCGAGCAACTTGAGCGGGATAATATGAGCAACGCGAAGGACGAAGCGTCCGAAGCGCAAGCCATCTATCGCGACGCGGAGCTCGAGGCAATCAAGGCGAATTTTCTCACGCCTGCACGCGAACTCCTCAAGAATGCCGACGAGATGAGCGTGCGCGACAACGCGCCGAAGACGCTCTCGAAGGCGCAGCGGCTCGTCACGCGCGTGGAAGAAGTCCTCACACAGAAACGCTATGACACGGACGAAGCGCGTCAGCTTGCCCAGGAGGCGAAATATGAAGCCGCTCACGCAATCTACCTCCATAAGTTTATCAGCCGTCTCAAGAGCGAAGACAAAACATACGAAGACGTGCTGACGGACGCCGAAATGCAATTCCAGCGCGTCGCAGGTCCGCTCGGCATCCAATCAAAATTCGATAACGGCTTCGACGGTCCGGTTGGCGAGATGAACGGCGCCATCAAGGCAAAGGAGAATACGATCGCGAAACACGCCGATTCGCTGCGCCAAATGGCTGAAGTGATCCGGTCGAAGGAGAATGAGATCGATAACCTGCGCCAGCAGGTCTCTGCGATGGAGAAGCGTCTCGGAACGCTCAGTGAAACGGAGAAACAACTGCAGGAGCAGGGGAAAGACCTGGAGCGGAAGTTAATGTTCAAGCAGCAGCAGGATCAGACCATTCGTGAACTTGCTGCAAAGTTCACCGAAGACGAGGCGAGTACGCTCCGCGATGGCGATAACCTCATCATCAGGCTCTACGGACTATCGTTCCCCGTGGGAAAGAGCACGATCGAAACTCAATATTACACGCTGCTCACGAAGGTCCAGGATGCAATCAAGAAATTTCCGAACTGCAGGGTGACCATCGAGGGGCACACCGATTCCCAGGGGTCCGATGACGTCAACCAGACGCTCTCCGAGGCCCGCGCGAAAGCAGTCGCGGAGTATCTGATGGCAAACATGAGCGTAACGCTGCCGATAAATAACCAGGGCTATGGCGAGAGCCGCCCGATCGCCAGCAACGATACGCCGGAAGGCCGCGCGAAGAACCGCCGCATCGACGTGGTCATTACGCCGGAGTGGGCGGCGGCGGGGAGGTAGGAGGAAGCAGGCAGTAGGCAGTAGGTAGTAGGCAGTAGGTAGTAGGTGGTAGGTGGTAGGTTTCGGGTTTCCTTCTGCCTTTTTACTTTTTACTTCATACGTTATACTTTATACTTTCATCTTTTCCCAATGGGCCAATGAATCAATGGTCTCAATTCCTAAGTGGTTCGAACGAAAATTCGATTTCGGGTTCCCCGTAAAAATGTTCCCATGCATTCTGGAGCGGCTGCGAGGCACGCCTTCCAGGCTCGAGGAGCTTGCCAACTCGTTCTCGAAAGAAACTCTGACCGTCAGGATCGGCGAGAAGTGGTCGGTACAGGAGCACATCGGGCATCTCTACGACCTGGACGATCTGCATGAAGCTCGTATCGAAGATTTTATCACAGGGGCGAAAACGCTTCGTCCGGCCGATTTGAAAAATCGGAAAACATACGAAGCCGGCTACAACACCAAACCTGTCGAGAGCATCCTGCGGGGATTCAGAGAGAGCCGGATGAGATTCGCAGGCAAGCTTGAACGCATG
>DASYTP010000363.1:0-9619 GCA_036002145.1 Bacteroidota bacterium
GTCGTCGGGATTCTTGTGCTTTCCTATCACCGAGACGGTGGGATGCTTGTAGAGCTTTTCAAACTCACTCTGGATATTCTTGGTGCTCGGACCGGTCTGTATGCTGCCGTGGCATCCCGAGCCAAAGCAAGTATTCTCTTCATGTCCGATGAGAAGGTACGGCGCACCTTCCCCACCGTGGGATTGATGACAGGATCTGCATGCCCAATCGCCGATTGTCGTGGCGCTGATTCCGGGAGGCGTATAGCTCTGTGTCGAATTCCTATGAATTGCATCCGACCATCCGGTCTTACTGTGACAAAAGGTACAGAGTGCCGCATTGGCATTGGCGACGCGCAGAAATTTTGTGTTCGAGTTGTCGTGCGGCTCGTGACAGGTGATGCATTCGACAGTGCCATTCGAGGCATCGGGATCCAGCCGGACCGGCGTTTGCCAGGGGAAAGGACGAGCAACCAGCTCAGGGTCTCGTGTATTATCGTACGGGTAACCGACCGGGTGATCGTTCGCCAGCGACGTTCCGATGTCACCCGCAGCTTGAGGGGGCATCGTCGTGACGTCGTTCTGCATGGCAATTGTCTGCGGACCGCCATTGTTGTAGACGGCGCCGATGGCCACCGTTCCATCGTGACAAGAGAGGCACAGCTTTGAACGGGCATTTGGCTGGCTCGGCGCACTATAGTTTATGTTGGTCAGATAATCGCTCGAGTACAGCGAGTACTCTGAGGTGCTGGCCTGGTGATTCCACAACTGCTCGGCGGCAAACTGCTTCGGCAAGTGGGGCGTGTGGCAAAATACGCAGACCTGTTGTTCGCTCGATGCCCGGATCGCACCGGTCCCCGAGACGCTCAAGTTGTGCTTCGTACCGAGCATCCTCGCCTCACCCTGGACCTGAGAACGAAGATCGGTGGCCCCTCCGAGGCAAAGAAATGTGAGAAAAGCGAGCAACCTTATTTGGAACCTGGTATTTGGAATTTGGAATTCCATAAAATTCATTTCAAGTATTGAAATACCTGAATGCGTCTATTCAACGTTTCAACAACATAGATTCGATCGTCTCGATCGATAGCAATGCCGCTCGGACTGCTGAATTCCCCGTCGCCCGATCCGCTGCGACCGACGATCAGCCCGAGTTTTCCTTCCGGGTTGAAGATTTGAATATTGTCCATCAACGCATCGGTCACGTAGAGATCGCCGTCGGAATCGCGCGCAATTGACTTGGGACTGGCGAAGCAGCCGGACACATTTCCGTGCCGGCCAAATGATGAAAGATACCTGCCTGCGGTATCAAATTCCTGCACGCGATGGTTCAGTGCGTCGACCACATAAAGTCCCGAGGTATCGGCTGCCCCGACCGTGATACTGACGGGAAAATTGAACTCCCCTTTCGCGTCGCCACGCCGGCCGAACTCGCCGATGTACTTACCATTCAAATCGAAACGAACAACAGTATGCCGGCCCGCGTCAGCCACGAAAAGAATCCCATTCTTGATGGAAAGCCCCGTGGGCCGCTGCAATCTCTCGCGAATAGCAAACAGAAAATCGTAATCTGAATCAAGGGCAACAACTTCACCGCGTTGCGAGTCGGAAATGTAGAGGCCGCCGCCGTCCGTGACAACAACTCCCACTGGCGAGAGGAATGGGCCGGATTTTGTTCCCGCCAGAAACTCATACTTCCGTTCCTTCTGATCGATGACATGAACACCGTTCGCTTCCGGATCGGCAACGTAGATACGACCGTTCGGCGCCACTGCAATGCCTACGGGCTGCACGAGCCACCGCGGTGTCTGTTCCTGACCGGCAAAGAAACCGAGCAGCTTGGCGAAAAACCCTTTCTTCGATTCGAGATTTTCCAGCGACGCGATTGTTTGGACGAATCTGATACGCGCGCGGTCAGGAGGGTGGGGCCAGACAAGCTCGGGTGCCTGCGCTCGCGCCGGCGAGCTGCAGAGGATTAACAATAGGGGCAAGATCTTAATCGACCTGCTCGATTTTCGCAAGTTCTCGACCATCGCCACACATGATACAAAATAGTCTATCGTTTCACAATATCGGAGCTGGAGCGTCCCGCCCGCCCCGAGGTATCGGGGCGGGACGGGAGCACTCCAGTCCGTTCTCTCTGGCAAGGGGATTTGCAGAGAGGAAACTTTTGGATTTCGGATTGCAGATTGCAAGTTTCGCAGGCGAGCGTTTTTTCCAATCCGAAATCAACAATCCGCAATCCGCAATCACTAGAACGGTCTCGAGACGGTAAACAAAATGTCTCGGATGCGATTCGGCGTTGTTGAATGCCGGAACGCGATGTGGAATGAAAGAGCCCGCCACTGATAATCAAACGTGGCAGCCTGCTCGACGAGCTCGCGCTGGTAGTAGGGATCGAACGTTCTCGAATAGCGGTACGTTGCGTATAGGGCGCGCAGGAAGAAGCTTGTGCTGCTAAACGTGAAATGCCAGGCGTAGGTCCGAATGCTGGCCGCCGCCGAATACCAATTGACCGATCCTCCCAATCCGACCGTCATGGGGATATAGTAAAAGAACTGACCGGTAAAGCCGTGCGTGAGGTTGGCAGTCCGCTGATTCCCGACAGGTCGAATGTCGCCACCATACGTATCGGCTCGGAACCGGAACGAGGACTGCGAGCGGATCTTACCAAAGACCGTACCGTTTGCGCTTAAGCTGGCATTGTTGCTGAGCAAGTTCCATGACAGGTCGTTGCGTGTCGACTGTGCCGAAAGATTGTAACTTCCGCTGATGGCGTACGAGCCGATGCCCGTTGAGATGCCGTTGGAAATCCCTCCCTCCCAAACGTGGTACACCTGACCGTAATCTCTCACGGCGTATCCCATAGATAGAGCGTTGGTCAGGTTCAGGGTACCTATCATGCGGACGTGTTGAATCGTGGCACTGCCACCCATGTTGCCGCTGTAGCTCGCCGTCTGTCCCGAAAGAGAACTGTACCTACCCGCGTTGCCGCTTACGCTCAGTCCGAACCGGTAATGGTCGCCCGCTGTGACGCTCACTCCCTGCGATCCGCCAATCGAGCGGAACGTGCTTCCTGAGCTGCTTGATTGTGCGCCTGAAATACCGGATGAGAGTCGAACCTTTTCAGTCAGCATGCCCGTGTATCCTGCTAGTGCATACAGGACGCGGTAGAGGGGAAAAACGTAGTACTCACTGTTGAGATCGATGCGATGATTGGCGGAAAGCTCCTTCGAACCGCTGAGCTGGAAGAACGAATTTTTTTCCTGGAATCCCGTGTAGCGCTCTTTCACGTCGCTGAAGGATCCCGAAACGCTCACCGAAGCTCCGTGCCCCGACGCAGAGGACACGCCGAAACTGAGCTGATTGCTTAACTGGTCCTGGGGATCACCTGTCAGGGACCAGGAGTGATTCCTGGTGTAGGATGCATGGATCGAAGGAAGGAACGGAATTCGGTCGATCCCGAAATTTGCCCTCTGTTCCTGCGTTCTCGTACGTCCGTGGTTGCTCGACGCGCCATTGTAACTGGACTTCGTGTCGATAAGAAAGTCTCGTGCTGCAACCTGAACCTTGATGGGAGAGTACTGGAAAAAGCCCGCGGCAACGTCATAGGTGTTCCAGTTCGATTGCTGGTTTGTGAGGGTAATATCTCTGATATGGGAGGTGCCGAAGTTCAGATTCAGGGAGGTGCGCAATGTAAAATCGAACAGCCTCGGAGAAAGCACGATGCCTCTGACTCCAAGATCCAGAATGGGATTCGAGCGAATGCTTGTCGCCAGCTGGTCGTCAAACAAGAAATCCTGGTACTGCTGTTCGTACCGAAGACTGCCGCCGAGCGATGTGATCTGCCCTAGCAACCACCCGCACACCACCAACTCGAGGAGCGCTATGAAAAGAACTCTCTTCAATTTTCCCCTTGCCTTTTGTACTCGAGACGACGAACCGTGTCGCCTTACAGATTCCCGGTGCGGCTTTGTGACAGCCGCACCGGGATTACAACGCAGAAGACCCTTGTTCCACGAGGCCTTCAGTTTACCGCGCTGCCTGCGTTACTTCTTGTGGCAGGTGACGCAGAGCTTACCATAGGATGAGGAATAGACAAGCCCGATACCACTGTTCATATGCGGGTTGTGGCAGGTCGGGCACTGCATCGTGCCGGCCCACAGACGAACAGTTGTCGTCGCACCGGAGCCGTTATCGCCCGTCCACACTCTCTGGTCGTTCTCAGCCGCGTAAAACTCCTGCGGATTGTTGGTGGCAAATCCAGTGTAGCTGAAATTGACCGGATGGACGTGCTGGAGGTCGAATTCCCCGTTCACGACGTTCGCCGAATACGGCACCTGCGTTGCCCCGCCACCCGTGAGACCAAACGGCGCGACAACGTAGGCGGAAGCTGCAAAAATACCGGCGCTTCCATCGTGGCAGCTCAGGCAGAACGAGCTGTAGTTGTCGCTCGTTCCGGGATCAGTGATGTACCCTGACGGAATGGTGTTGACATCTTGATAGTAACCGAAGGTCTTACCAACCTGCGATACGCGAGCCCAGAGCGGCGGTGAGATCCCTTCCTTCGGGACGTGCGGTGAATGGCAATAGTTGCAGAGTCCCTTTGCTCCGGTCCCGGTGGGATGCGGCACAGGATTCCCGAGCGAGTCGTCACCGAAGGTGTTGACTGCACCGGAGTCCGGTGTGAAGTCGTGCGGTCCCTTCAGCATGGCTGCCCGCGTCGCCTGTGTTCCGCCGGTCATTGTGGGCAGAACCTGCTTCAGATTCTGACCGTATGACCAAACCGACACCACGAGCAATGCGATAAATACGAACAACATGCGTTTCATTGTTACATCTCCTTAAGGTAGATGGTGGCCTCATAATTATTGGTGAAATCCATCCTCTCACAGAGGCCATATGAGAGGCTGAATTTTTTCACTCTGTTCTTTGTCCAAAAAGTAACTGGAATACCTGGATGCGCCCGTTAAGGTTATCTGTCACATAGATGGTGTTGTTCCCGTCGATAGCCATGGAGACCGGATTCTGAAACCCGTCGTTCTTCGCCGAGGAGTGACCGACGAAGAGCAAAAAGTCGCTCGCGTTGTTGAAGATCTGGAAATTGTTGTGGATTCCATCGAGCACATAAATGTTGCCGAACGAATCGAGCGCGATGCCCTTCGGACGCGCAAATGTGGCGTACGCATCTCCCTGTTTCCCGAACTTCCTCATAAACTTTCCGGTCGTGTCAAACACCTGGACGCGATAATTAAATGCGTCGACCACGTAGATGCTCCCCTGCTTATCCAGCGCCAGGCTTTGGGGATAATTGAACTCTCCATCCTCAGCACCACGCCGTCCGATCGTGAACAGCGAGTCCCCCTTTTCGGAGTAGGCCAACACCTGGTGGAGGCGATTATCGACGATGTAGACGCGCGACCGCATGGTATCTGCCACGACATCAACCGGATTAGGGAACTGTTTCGGCGTTCCGATCTTGCCGATGCCTCTGCCCTCATTGTCGATAATGAGCACCTGACCGATGCTCGCGATCCCGACAAACACTTTTCCGTGACCGTAGCCGATGCCGCGGGGGTCTTTAAGCTCTTCACCGACTTTCTCTCCGATGGGAAGCACTTCCCGCTTCTTGGTATCGTAGAGGATTATCCCTTGCACTGCGTCCGTGACGAAAAGTTTTCCATCGTCAGCGACGCAGATATCGAAGGGGCGCAGAAATTTCACGACCCCTTTCTTGCCCGCGATCGCGCTCAGTGCCCCGGCAAGACCGGTCGAAAAATCGTCTTCACCTTTGAGTGTTTGGACGTAAGCGATGCGCGCAGTATCGGGCGGCTCAGGCCAGATGATGCGGCCTTCCTTCTCGATAGCCCTCGTGCCACCGCACCCCGTCAGCAGGGCTGCGACCGCAGCTGCGAGCGCCAACAACGATACCAACAACGATCTACTCATCTATTCTCTCTTTCGGTGTATTCTCGCCATAGCTCGATTTGCATAGTGCAGACTGATTCCGATCATATGATTCTTTGCGCAGAGGTCTTACACTCTGCGTGGGTCCTCCCGTGATCTCGTTCTTCATCCCTTCCGGCAGCAACCGCATATTCAACGAGCCGTCGCGAAGAGAATCTTTCTTCTGCGGTTCCTGCTGTAATTGTTTTTCGATCTCTTCCAACGTCGGCATTATGAATTCATCCTTTACTTCCACTTCTTGAATGGGGTGAAAGTCAACGTCGGTCGTCGAGAGAGAAATTCCAAGCGAGAGCGTCCACATCGATGCCGTTGCGGTCGAGAGGTACCCCGGGGACGCTTGAAGACTCATGCCCGGTAGTACCCGGACTGCCAGACTTCCGATCACCTGGACGCTATTCCGTTCCAGGTATCCGCGCATTGCTTCAATGCCGAGTTGCACGTCGTGACTCGCCGCGATTGTCATCCCCGCTCCGAGGAGCGAACTGGTGCTGTTCTGGAAGCTTGAGAGACCGAGGAGCAGTGTCGGACGGATGCCGTTGGAATCGAACGTTGCTACAGCAGCAGCTCGAAAGGCATCAGAAGGAAAGAGTGCAGACGGCTGCATCCCGTCGGATCGCGTTGATTCCAGCCAGAAGGCCAACCGACGAACTACCGGCACAACAATCGGCATTTGAAACTTCCCGCCAAATCCATACACCACCTGGGAGTTGACGGTACCCAGCTGTTCGCCCGTCAGGCGAACGTAGCCTTCCAAATTGGTTGAGAACCCACTGCTCAGAGTGAATATGTTTATTCCACGATAACCGTTCTTCAGGTATTCGAGACGCGCATACTGCAGGCGGAATTCCGAAGCAGGAGCGATCGTCGATGTCGGTAACACTGTTAGTCCTGACCCGCTGAGAACACCCTGGTCAGTGAAAAACTGTGCTTCGACGGCGTTCAGACAGAACACCATGAGCATCGAGAGGTAGAATATCCGTTTCATTCGTGCAATACTCATCGGGGTCCGGCGTCCTAATGACATTGAGTGCATATGTCCATTCTTCCACCCGGAAATCGTTTCAGTTTTTCGTACTGGGACCCGTGCGGATTATGGCAAGATGTGCAAGCAATCTCCTCGCCATTCTTCAGTGCAACAAACCGCACCGGATGACGGCCAACCGGATGATTGGACTTCTGTTCCTCGTGGCAAGTGGTACAGAGATCGTATACCGGCTTCTTCAACAAATGTTTTTGTTCCGTCCCGTGAGGCGAGTGACACGTGAGGCAGTCGCCTGCCACGGGGTGGGGAAATTGGGAGCTGTCAACTTGTGCCTGTTTCTCGTCGTGGCAGTCGTAACATACACCGGGAACAGCCTTTTCTACAACGACGGCATGCTTATCAGCTGACCAGGTGTGACATGATCCGCATTCCTTCATCTCGACAGGCGCATGGATGAACGTTGCTTCGACAAATGCCTTATGACAGATGTTGCAGTCTGCCTTCATCGTGTTACCCCCATCCGCACTGGGGAGGCCATCGTGACATGAGTTGCAACTCTGTTCGAGTGTCGAGTTATGGAACAGGACTGTCCGCTCACTCGTCGGCTTCGATTCAGCGATAAACCTGGTGACATACGCAATCGCCTTGCTCCTCTGGCTGACGGGACTGCAGTAGACTGAGTTCGCTTCCGGAATAAGCTGCACGTTGAATTTGCGCAGAGTTCGACTATCGTTATTTGGGTCATCGTATGCGGTGGAATAGACGGTATCTTTCCACCCCCTGAGGTACAGGAGCACATCCGAGGCGTCATTCGTTTGAATCTTCTTCACGAATTCAGCAAACTCCGGTTTTCGCCAGAGTCCCTGAATGGACACCGTATCGTTGTATGCGAAGAGTAAACTGTCCGGCTTTGTATATCCTTTGAAATGCTTGAAGGAGTAACTCAACAGTTCGAGTGTCGTCTGTGGCGCAAATAACCTGTAAAAATCTTTCGGGAAATTCTCCTTAGCAGCTTTCGTGCTGATGTCGATGAGCTTCTCACTTTCCCACTGAGTCGAGAGGAGCAGATCAGATCCCGCGTCTTTGGGCGCCGAAACTATCAAGAGCGTTCCTTGATCGTAAGAAATGGAGTCCGCCGGAAGCGGGGCGAGAACGATGAGTCCGTTCGGGGTATCACCGAGAGCCAGCATTCCCAGAGAGACGAGAAGTATTTTGAGCGAAGTCCAACGCATTGAGTTCCGTGTTTTTCCTTATTCTCTTCACTGCAAGCATAGTGCCAGAAAAACATTGAAAATACACCTCTATTCAATAAGAATTCTTGGATTATAGCCAAGAAATATCATACCTGAAAAAGACTGCGTGTTTTGACCCAGGCGTTAGGCCATTCTTTCTCACTTTTGATAAAATCCCTCGAGAATACTCTCCATAGTTCCTTCTTACCTCGATCAGCGGCATTTTCCCGGCTCAGCCTTGCTCTGCCGCTCATCCACAAAGCGACGCACGACAGCGATCATTTCCTTCAGATCGAACGGTTTTTCAACGAAAGCATCGATCAAAACTCTTTCTTTTCGTTCCTCGAGTGAGCGCTCATCTATGGTACTTAGCAGGATTACTGGAACTGTCGGTGATAAGCACTTGACCTCCGAAGCGAGAGTGAATCCATCAATTTCCGGCAACCTCAGGTCGGTTATGACAACATCAAATTTTGTCAGATGCAATTTTTCAAGGGCTTTCGCTCCGGAATCGACAACGGAAACTTCAAAACCGATTTCACCAAGAGAGCGAGCCAGCGCCCAACTTACGAGGATCTCGTCTTCAGCAATCAATATCCGAGGTGCGTCATGGTTGATGACGGCATTGTCGTGTCCAGAATCAGCATCACTTTTCTTCATACAAACATCACGGAAGTTGGATCAGGATTTACAGGTTCAAACTTTGTGCCAGAAGACTGGAGGGAAAATTGGAGCACCGCAGAGTTATTTTGGAGGAATTTCGCGGATGAGCCATCCCGCACAGGAGAAGGATTTGTCTGTTTGCGTGATCTCACCCTCTGGTTGGGGCAAATGCCCCACTCAACGATGGATCAGATCGTATTTCTTGATGCGATAGCGCAAGGTGTCGCGGCTAATCTTCAACAGCTCGGCAGCCCTTGTCTGATTGAAATTGGTCTTTTCCAGCGCCGCCAGAAGCGCCCGGCGTTCCAGATCGTACAGTGACAGACCCTCGCCGGCGATTTGACCATCGGGATGAGTCTGATCGTCGGCCGGCCGGCGAGGGGCAGAGAACTCCATATGAGATGGCTCGAGAAACTCTTTATCGCGCAACAGCACTGCGCGCTCGATTGCGTTTTTGATTTCCCGGACGTTTCCCGGCCATTCGTAACTGAGAAAGAGTGTTTTCGTCTCGTCCGAAAACCCCTTGAAGTGCTTGTGAAATTTTTGATTGAATTCGTGCAAAAAATACTCTGCCAAGAGAAGCACATCTTCACCACGCTCCCGCACGGGCGGCATTTCGACGGTGACAACATTCAGTCGATAATAAAGATCGGTTCTGAATTTATCCTCGCGGACCCGTTGTCCAAGCGGCTGGTTTGTCGCGGAGATGATGCGCGCATCCACCGAGATATCCGCCGTGCCGCCGACCCGCTGGAAAGTTTTTTGCTCCAGCACTCTCAGGAGCTTCACCTGGATTTTC
>DASYTP010000364.1:0-3456 GCA_036002145.1 Bacteroidota bacterium
GGGATCGGGAAAACGGCGCTTTTTTATTTATTGGTCCATTTGCGCCAGAGGCACATGAGCCTCTCCGAAGGAGCCCTTCGGGCCGGCTCAGATTCGTTTCCTCATTTATTCATTGGCACATCGGACTCCGACTGCGCCTCAATGAATAAATGAATCAATGGACAAATGAATCAATTATCCCGAGATCGGAGATTGCACAATGAATCCAATGCTCACTCTCCTCACCTTGCTGATGCCCTTGGCGTTGATGGCTCAAGACACGACCTCAGCGCGCAAGGACACAACCTTCACACTGCCGCCCGTTACGATCAGCCCGATCGAGGCGCGCGAACGCGAGACGCCGGCAACGTTCTCGAACCTGAACAAACGTGAATTATCCGAGCGATACTCGGTGCAGGATATTCCTGTCCTTCTCTCCGGTCTTCCTTCGATAACCTCGTATTCGGAGGGCGGCAACGGCATCGGATATAATTATATCAACCTTCGCGGGTTCGACCAGCGCAGGATTTCGGTGATGATCAACGGCGTCCCGCAGAACGATCCGGAAGATCACAATGTCTACTGGATCGATTTCCCGGATCTCCTCGGAAGCACCGACAATATCCAGGTCCAGCGCGGAGCCGGCAGCGCATTCTACGGACCGCCTGCAATCGGTGGATCCGTGAATCTCATCTCGACCCCGATGACTCCCGAACCCTCGATCACGCTCGAATCACTGTTCGGTTTCCAGGAGTACGGGGATCAATCGACGGCGCTGACGACCCGGAAATTCGGCGCCACGATCAACTCCGGCCTGATCGATCGCCGGTACATGCTCCACGGACGGTTGGGAAAAATCACGAGCGATGGGTACAGGGAGAACTCGTGGGTCGAGCTGAATTCGTACTTCCTCGGGGCCGTCCGGTTCGATAACAACATGACGACGCGCCTTCATTTCTTCGGCGGACCGCTGGCGGATGGGCTCGCATACTACGGCCTTCCGAAATTTGTCAACACCGACACAAAACTCCGCCGGGAGAATCTTGTGTACTGGGAAACCGATTCGAGCGGTTCATCGTATTCGTATACCCAGGCGAGAAGGCCGCAGGAGATCGAGAACTTTTCGCAGCCGCATTACGAGCTTATTCATGAATGGCGGATTTCACGGGCAGTATCGTTCAACAACACAATCTTCTATTATACGGGAGATGGCTTCTTCGATTACGACGCATCGTGGGCTGATACGTCGATGCTTCGTATCGGATATTCCTACGGCATACCGGCATCGCAAAACCCCGCAAACACGCTGGTGCGTGCGTTTGTCGGCAATAGACAAGGGGGATGGTTGCCGCGGGTGGAAATCAATCATGGCAGCGGCAATCTCACGCTCGGCGCTGAGCTTCGCATTCATCGTTCGGTGCACTGGGGAAAGATCCAATTCGCCGAGGGGCTTCCTCAGAATTTCGACCCCGACTACCATTTTTATGAATACAATGGCGAGAAGGACGTCCTGTCAATCTATGTTCACGAACTGTATCGGCTCTCCGACCGGTGGTCGCTCATGACTGACCTTCAACTTGTCCACAATCGTTACGGGATTGAAAACGAAAAATACCTCGCCAATAACTTCAGCCTGCCGTACTTCTTCGCGAACCCGCGAGCCGGCATCAACTGGAATGCCACAGATGAGTGGAACAGTTATCTCTCGCTGGCGTTCACGACCCGCGAGCCGAGACTGCGCAATTTGTACGCGGCAGAAGATTCGTACTTCGGCGCACTCCCGCTATTCTACGATCTTCCGATCGGCGTGGCCCTGCGATACGATTTCACACGACCATTGGCGCAGCCCGAGCAATTGCTCGACGTCGAGCTCGGCGCTGCATTCAAGAATTCAGATGCACGACTTTCCGCAAACGTGTACTGGATGGAGTTCACGAATGAGCTTGTGGAAAACGGGCGGGTGGATATTTTCGGCCAGCCTGTAACCGGTAATGCGGAGAGGACCCGGCATGTCGGTGTTGAACTCGATGGTATTGTTTCGTTGTACCAGGGTTTGAGCCTGGCCGGTAATGTTTCTCTGTCATCAAATAAACTTGTAAACCATCTCACCTACCTGACAGGTTACGATACAGCCGGGAACCAGATTGTTACGGCGACGTCTCTCAACGACAATCCGATAGCGGGCTTTCCGGGAGTACTTGGAAACATACGACTCACCTATCGTACCGATAGGCTGACCGCTTCAATTGCCTGCAAGTATGTGGGATCATATTACACAGATAATTTCAAGAATGAACAGAATAAGAACGATGCGTATTCGGTTTTCGATGCACAGCTCCTCTACCGGTTACAGCGTACGCTTGGAACGGAGGTGAATCTTCGCGGTGAGGTACGGAATGTCTTCAATAACCTTTATTTTGCCCATGGCATCGGGAGCGGGTTTTTTCCAGCGGCGGAAAGAAATTATTTATTTGGACTGACGGTAATCCTATAACCTTGAGATTTGAGATTTGAGATTTATTTGTTATTTGGAACTTGTCATTTGGAATTTAGCACATGAGGGCACTCATCATCGGAAACGGCGCACTTCCCGGACGGAACATCATCCGGCCGCTCGTTTCGTCCGCTGATGTCATCGTATGCGGGGACGGCGGAGCGAATCACGCGAGGAAGCTGCGCATCACGCCGGATATCATCCTCGGTGATCTGGATTCCATTACCGCATCAACCCGAAGAGTTTTTCGTCGGATCCCGGTCCTCCTCATCGACGACCAGTATAGCACCGATCTCGAAAAGGCCATAACCTACTGTGTTCAAAGGCGCATTACATCCGCAGATATCATCGGTGCGTTGGGAGACCGGATCGACCACACAACGGGGAGTCTGGGATGCTTCAAGAAATTCCGCAAGATGATTCAGCTCCGAATGTTCGATGGGCATGGTGTAGTCACGCTCATTGATGGATCGATGAAACTCAGGACAAAACAAGGCGAGAAACTTTCGCTCATCCCGCTGGAGCGGTGCAACGGAGTTTCAACCAGAAATCTTTTATATGGATTGAAGAACAGCGTTCTCGAGTTAGGAGTGCACGAGGGCATCAGCAACGAGGCAACTGGGTCAACGGCGACGATACGGGTCAAGACAGGAACGCTGTTGCTCTACAAATTTTACTAACTGCTGCTTCACGAAACCGATCAATCATGGTCTTCCAGATACCCGGCCGGGTTCATAGGCCGCTCCGATGGAGCTGCTGGTTCGTTTTTCTGTTGGGGTCTACAAACAGTTTGCCCCTAACGGGGCTCGTTGTGCAATTATAGAATTCAGATGATTCATCTTTCCATCGCGGACGTCATCGTAATATTCCTGTACTTTGGCGTAGTAATGTATGTGGGTTTCCGTTCTGCAAGAAAAACGTCTTCGACGGAGGAGGATTTTTTGTTGGCCGGCCGCTCCCTCACGCTTCCTATTTTCATCATG